>DAOVTC010000078.1 GCA_030633285.1 Flavobacteriaceae bacterium | reverse complement strand
TGGGTTTAAATGAATCGGCTGGTTATTTGGCAGTTGGAGGAGTTGCTTTTTTAACTGGTTGGATTGCGTCAAATTATGGATTATTACCTTATCCGTTTTATATTGGAATTGTACTTTCTTTATTGGGTTTATTTTTTACTGTTTTTTTTATAAAAGACACCAAGCATCATGTAGCAAAAGAATCTAAAGATAGTAAAATTGCATTGTTGAAAAATATTTTTTGGGAAACTACATGGAAAAATAAAAATTTAGGATCAATATCTCAGGCAGGATTGGTAAACAATCTAAATGATGGTATGATTTGGGGTTTGTTTCCAATACTTTTAGCTAGTTTAAATTTTAATATAAAACAAATAGGTACAATTGTGGCAGTATATCCTATGGTTTGGGGATTAGGACAATTATTTACAGGAAAACTAGCAGATAAACTCTCTAAAAAAAATATGCTTTTTTGGGGAATGCTAATACAAGGATTAGCCTTATTTTTCATGACATTTGCTCAAACATACTCGCACTTTATAGTTTTATCAATTGTATTGGGTGTTGGAACAGCTACAGTTTATCCAACTTTTTTAGCAGGAATAGCTGATTACGCAAACCCGATACAACGTGCTAAAAGTATAGGAGTATTTAGATTATGGCGTGATTTAGGTTATGCTATTGGAGCAATAATTACAGGAATTGTTGCAGACTCTTTTGGTATAATTACCGCTGTAAATTTAATAGCTATTCTTACTGTTATTTCAGCATTTATTATTCTTTTTAGAATGACAAAAAAGTAATTTTTTTATAGTAGTGTTATTATAATTATTTAAAGTTTGAAATGTTTTTCAATACCGGATTTCCAGTCATCTATAAATTCTTCTATTTCTTCAATAAATAGAGGTTTTAATTCAAGCCTGTTTACTGTTAAGTGTAAGACAATTTGATTTGATTCTGGCGGATAGCCAGTAGTAATAGTAAAAGTTAAGGCATTTGGACATTCAAGTAAAGAAAATCGTAATCCTCCATTGATATTGTCTTTTTGGAGAGAAAACTCACCCCAAACTCCACCAATATTGGCTGTATTGTTTTTGAAATTCATTACAAATATGCTTGCACATAAATTGTCTAAATTGTCAAAAGTTATATTTTTTTGAATTTGATCTTTAGTAGTCTGAATATTAATTATTTTAAAGAATTCCATTTAAATAAATTTTGAAACTTGTTCACATACAAACTCTAATATTTCTTCATCTTCTTTGGTAAAAGGATTTCTTTGATGTGAATCAATGTCAATTTGCCCAATATTTTCCCCATTTTTAAAAATTGGAATTACAATTTCCGATTTTACATCAATACCACACGAAATGTAATTGTCTTGTGCAGTTACGTCTTGCACTACAAAGTTACTATTACTAACCGCTACTTGTCCACAAATACCTTTTCCAAAAGGGATGGTAGTATGTTCGGTTGGTTTTCCTGCAAATTGAGTAAGTTTTAACTCTTGCTTATTTCCATTTTTAAAATAAAATCCTACCCAATCGTAATAATTAATTTCACTTTTTAAATAATCGCATATTTCTTGTAACTTATTTGAAATTGTATTGCTATTATTTTTTATACTAATAATTTTATCTTTTAATATTTTAATTTTCATTTCTTTACTATATATTTGATTTTACAAAATTATCAAATAGTTGAATAAAAATAAAGCCATAATTGTTTTCTTAGTGAAATTTTTTGCTACTTACTTTATACTTTCAGGTATTTATTCAGTTTATTTAAAGCAAACCCAAGAAAAAGTAGATTTATTTTCTTGTTCCCCCTTAACTAAAACTGTTGCAAATCATGTACAGAAGTTATCAAATAGATTAGGTTATAATGTTTATGTTGAGCAAAGTACTGATGAATTATCGATGAAATTCATATTAAATGGTGAATATGTTTCAAGAATTATTGAAGGGTGTAATTCATTTAGTATTATAATTTTATTTTTGTCTTTTATAATTGCTTTTTCGGGAAGTTTAAAAGCCACTTTTTTGTTTGGACTATTTGGTGGTTTATTGATATATTTAGTTAATTTATTGAGAATTATAGCCATAAGTATTTTGTATCATAGATTTCCTAAATACCAAAATATATTACACGATTTGGTTTTCCCCTCAATAATATATGGATTGACATTTATTTTATGGGTTACATGGGTTAAATATTTTTCAAATATTAATAAAAATGGAACTACAAAGAAGTTATAGAATTTTCATCATAGTACTTTTATTTTTTATACTAATTTTGGTTAGAGCATTTGCCCAAAATTTGTTTTACGATCCATTTATTGAATATTTTAAGAACGATTTTTTACATAAAACAGTACCTGTATTTAGCGGATACAAACTTTTATATAATATGTTTTATAGATATGCTCTCAATATGATTATTTCATTAGTGATTTTATATGTTGCATTTCAGAATAAAAGTTTTATTAAATTTGCTATAAAGTTTTACATCTTAGCCTTTGTGATTTTAATCATAACGTTTATGATTATATTAAAGGGAGAACTTGCAAATGGTTATTTATTTGCTTTTTATATTAGAAGATTTTTAATTCATCCTCTTTTTGTACTATTATTATTACCTGCATTTTACTACAAACAATTGACCAGTAAAGAAATATTTTAACATTTAATTAAAATAAAACATCAATTTTATTGTTACTTTTGTTACCATGTTACAGTTTTTACATAAAATAATAGCATTAATTTTAGCTTTCATAGTGATGTTTTCATCGCTTTCATTTACGATTGAGAAGCATGTTTGTATGGGAGAAGTAACAGATGTTTCTTATTTTACAGCTGCTGATTCTTGTGGAATGACAGATGAAGATTGTGATATTAATAATTCTTCAGAAACTAAAATACAAAAAGAAAAATGTTGTAATGATGTTCATGAATTGATTCCTGGAAATCAAAATGAACAACAAGCTATGCAAAGTTTTGAAATTGAACAAGTGCAATTTGTTATTGCATATACTTATATTTATACCAATCTTTTTGAAGATAAAAAAGATATAATTCCTTACAAAGATTACACACCACCTCTTGTAGATAAAGATATAAACGTACTTCATCAAACTTTCCTTATTTGATTTATAAATATTAATTAGTGATTTTCAGGTTAAGATTAAAACTCAATCTTTACTTGGTAGTTTTATTGTTCTTATTCTAAGTATTTGAATAACACAAATTCTAATAAATATTTATAAATTATTTTCTAATGTTAAATAAAACCATACGTTATTTTCTTGAAAATAAGCTAATAACATTCATTTTACTCTTTTCTTTTATTATAGGAGGTATTGTGACAGCTCCCTTTAATTGGGAATTTTCTTTGATAGAACGAAATCCAATACCAGTTGATGCTATTCCTGATATCGGTGAAAACCAACAAATTGTTTTTACGGAATGGATGGGGCAATCTCCTCAAGATGTTGAAGATCAAATTTCTTACCCTTTAACTACTGCTTTACTTGGTATTTCAGGGGTAAAAACAATTAGAAGCAATTCTATATTTGGTCTTTCAAGTATCTATATTATTTTCGAAGATGATGTAGACTTTTATTGGAGTAGAACCAGAATATTAGAAAAATTAAATTCCTTACCTCCTGGTACAGTTCCAAATGATGTAAAACCGGCATTGGGTCCTGATGCAACCGCACTGGGGCAAGTATATTGGTATACTCTAGAAGGAAGAAACCCCAAAACAGGAAAACCAACAGGAGGGTGGGATCCGCAGGAATTAAGAACTATTCAGGATTTTTATGTGCGCTATTATTTAACTGCATCTAAAGGAGTCTCAGAAGTTGCTTCAATAGGTGGTTTTATAAAAGAATATCAAATTGATATTGACCCTGTTGCGATGAAAGCCCATGGTGTAGATATTAAAAAAATAATGAATGCGGTTAAAAATTCAAATTTAGATATTGGAGCACAAACACTTGAATTCAA
The DNA here is from genome assembly GCA_030633285.1 of Flavobacteriaceae bacterium. Next base: position 1,889 of record DAOVTC010000078.1, on the reverse strand, counting down.
TAAAGCTGAATATTTAGTTAGAGGTCTAGGATATATCAAAAATTTAAGTGATTTGGAAGAGAGTGTAGTTTCTGTTAAAGATCATGTACCTGTTAGATTAAAAGATGTAGCCAAAATACAATTTGGACCAGCAACTCGTAGAGGCGGATTAGATAAAAGTGGCGTAGAGGCAGTTGGAGGCGTTGTTGTTGCCAGAAATGGTGCAAACCCGTTAGAAACTATTAAAAACCTTAAAAATAAAATTAAAGAAATTGCTCCAGGTTTGCCATCAAAAATTTTAAAAGACGGGACTGTTTCTAAGGTTACCATTATTCCTTTTTATGATCGTTCAGGTTTAATTCAAGAAACTTTAGGAACTTTAGAATCGGCACTTTCTCATGAAATATTGATAAGCATACTGGTAGTCCTTGTTTTGGTATTAAACCTCAGAGCTTCAATATTGATTTCAAGTTTACTTCCAATAGGTGTTTTGATGACCTTTATATTGATGAAATTTTTTGATGTTGATGCTAATATTGTTGCCCTTTCTGGAATTGCAATTGCTATTGGAGTTATGGTTGATGTTGGTATTGTATTTACAGAAAATATTATCAGGCATCTAGAAATCCCTGAAAACGATGGAGTAAAAGGTAAAAAATTAATACAAGTTATATATGAAGCAACTACTGAAGTCGCTTCTGCAATAATAACCGCTTTAGCAACAACTGTTGTGAGTTTTTTACCAGTTTTCGCCATGCAAGCATCTGAAGGTAAAATGTTCAGACCCTTAGCATTTACCAAAACATTTGCATTGATCTCGGCACTATTTATTGGAATACTATTTATTCCTGCACTGGCACAAGTCTTATTTTCATTTAAAATTGATAAGAAAAGGTCAAGTAGAGTATTTAACTCTATTCTAATAGGTTTTGGAATAGTATTTTTAATCGCTTACGGAAGCTATATAGCTCTTGCATTGATTGCTTTTGGTGTAAATAATATTTTAACACAAGTTAATGAATGGAGTGGATTTAAAGGTCGAGTAAAATTACCTTACACTAAAAATGTGGCAAATAATATAAATATTGCTATCACAATAATAATTTTAGTATACTTTTTAACTGTACAGTGGATGCCTTTAGGCGCTTCCAATTCAACATTTATCAATTTTATTTTTGTAATAATTGTAATAGGTGTTGTATTGGGGTTATTAATGACTATTGTTAATTTTTATGAAAAAATATTAGCTTGGTGTTTAGATAATAAGAAAAAGTTTTTGGCTATTCCCATTACAGTAATTTTCTTTGGTATTATTATTTGGTTAGGATTTCATAAGGTTTTTAGTTTTATGCCAAATTTTGCAAAGGATAACGTAGTTTGGAATAGTTTGGATGAAAGTTTCCCGGGATTGGGAAATGAGTTTATGCCAGCTTTAGATGAAGGATCTTTTTTATTAATGCCAACTACAATGCCACATTCCGGGATAACCGAAAACATGGAAGTTATTGCAAGTATTAATAAACGAATGAACTTCATCCCAGAAATTGATTCTTCAGTTGGAAAATGGGGGAGAGTTAATTCAGCATTAGATCCAGCTCCAACTTCTATGTTTGAAAATACTATTAATTATATTCCTGAATATATTTTAGATGAAAATGGTCGTAGAATTCGTTTTAAAGTTAAAAGAGATGGCGCATTTATTTTAAAAAATGATTCTACTTATAAATATGGAGAGGATGAGTTTAGAAAAGTGAATATTGATGAACTTACTGAAGATGATGACGGTGAATATTTTAGACAATGGCGATCAAAAATTAAAAACTCAGATGATATTTGGAAAGAAATTTTAAAATACTCAAAATTTCCAGGACTTACTTCTGCGCCAAAATTACAACCAATTCAAACACGTC
>DAOVTC010000001.1 GCA_030633285.1 Flavobacteriaceae bacterium | reverse complement strand
GTGTATCTCCACTCCAAAAATATGGATCGGTATTGGTTGATCCACTTAAATTATTTACATTTCTAGTGCCATGGTAAGTGGTTCCGTTTTGAGATCCTGTTCTTTTTACCCAAACAGTATATCTATATCCAACTGTATTGTTTATTTCAAAATAATCAGTATTCCAACCTCCATCTGGTCCGCTAACAGCATCATTGGTGCATTGCCATAGTGTTGATTCTTTTCCATATGGATTCATACCGTTTATTCTTTGGTTTTCAGTAGTTAATCCATTTTGAACAAAAAATGGTGCAGAGCCACTTCCAAGTATCCAGTTATTTTTCCAATCAATAATATTATTCTCCAACTTATTTCCACCCTGCCTTACGGCTACACTTTGACTTGGTCTACCTAATCCATCAAAATATTGAACGGTTTCTATTTTTTCATCATTCTCAGCCATATTCACAACTTCTTCTTGAAAACCTTTTTTATAAACGGTGGTTTTTACATAGTTTTGGTCTATACTTTGTCCTTGAATAGAACTCAAACTTGTAATTAAAACTACTAGGCTTAATAAATATTTTTTCATCTTATTTTGATTTATTACTTGATTTTATTGAAACAGGGGTTAGGGGTTTTTAATACTTATTAAAACATTTCATCACCCTCTTGTTCTATCGATATTAATTTTGTAGTACTACCATTACTTACAGTAACTTTACCTCTTCTTAGTAAACCAAAATTTTTCAATGGTCTTACGGTAAATGTCCCATTACCATTACCCGTTGTTGTACTTATAATTATCCATGAATCTGATTTTGATACTGTCCATGATCCACTTGCTGTAACAAAAATGGTTATATTTCCGTCTATAAAATTGAATGAAAGACTTGTCGGACTTACCGTCAATGACAATGCTATAAAACTAACATGAACATCAATATCAGCTGTAATATTAGTTATCGTAGCGGTATTATTAATAACTGTATAGCTTGTAGTGCCTACTTTAACATACTCCACTTGATAACCGCTATCAGGTGTTAAGGTTACCGTTGTACTTCCTCCATAACTAACCACTGAAGGGGATACGCTAACCGTTCCATTGGTTCCTCCATCTATTATATAACTAACTGTAATATTAGATATCAAAGAAAATTCTACATCAATTGTTAAATTACTGGTAACATTTTCTATAGTAAAAGAGGTACTTATTGGCTGTACTACATTATTTACTTTTATTGAGGTAATTTCATAGTTTGTATCTGGGTTAATACTAACCTGTAAATCATCTCCCTCATTTATTGTTGCTGGTACAGTTACAGTACCATTACCATTTGTTGTACTTGTTATGGTATACTCAACTATAGCATCAGGATCTGCCTGACCTTGGTAATGGTATTTATAACTTTTTAAAACTACGCCATCTTTGTTTTTAATATATTGTAACCTGTTAAAATCATCATAAACATAATAACTTATATAACCAGATGGATCCGTAATACTTGTTACTCCTATTAGTGGATCATAAGTGTATGAAGTAATACTTGTTTCTGGTAACTCAACCCTTAATTCACTCATTAAAGCTCTTATATCAACATCATTTGCAGTAGTCCCTTGGTCATAGGGAGTTTCCAAATTTTGAAGTTTTAAATTAGTATTTAACCAATTAGAACCTATTACTTCTGCTATTAAATGAATACCATCATATCCATATATCCTAGAAACATAAATACCATTCTTTTTTTGATATTCTATGATATGCCCTTGTGCATCTCTTTTGGTAATTATTTCTGAAGGAACAACACTACTTTCTCTAGATATAAAATTTACTTTTTCTAAAGCTAGAACATTACCGCTAAAATCTTTATAAATATGGTCTTCTTGGGCAAGAATTTGCGAGTCTTTATTTTTAAATTCAATTCTTAAAGGAGTAGAAAGTCTATTTTTAGCAATTAATTGACTTGCAAAAGGTAAAGTGCTGACTGTATTATCTTGTGTTGTTATACCTCCTAATAAGGGGTATGTTATTTCTTTTGAAACTTGATGATCATAGTCTTGATAAACAGGTGCACATTCTTGACCTCCTTGTGTAGTTTCTTCGCATATGGTAACTTCTTTACTTTCTTTAATTAATAAAGGATATTGTAAATCATAAGAATATGTCTGAGTTGTTTTAAAAGTATGTTGTATATTTTCAAATGCTCCTTGAGGTGTGACCAATTCATCAGATTGATAATCACTAGTAGTAATCGTTGTTAATAAATCTCGGACAATAGGTAGGTCTATTTTTTCTACATAACCCCCACATTCTCCTGAATTATAATAACTTGAGATATAAATCCCATCATTATAGCAAGTGCTATTTGAGGATGATTTATTATAATACTCCAAAGAAATATTTGAAAATTCTTTGTAAGAATAGTTGTAACTTTTTTGCAATCTTAATTTTCCATTTTTATTATATATAGATTCTGATATGATTTTACCTCGTAAAAAATCTCTATCGACAGATAATGTATTAGGACAAATAACACTCCAAGAATTACTATAAGAATGATCAGGCCAATTATTGTACTCATAAGGGTATGTTATAGTTGGAGATAAATTTGAATACGGGTATGGAGATTTATAATAATATTTAGTGTAACCATTATCTATTCTGTCCTCAACAGTTACTTCACCATAACCAACGAATGATCCTTGAGTAAATTCTACTTGAGATCGTGGAGTCATAAAAGTATCTATTCCTAAATAATTAGTTAACTCAGAAAGTGTAGTTGGATTACCAAGAGTTCCTTGCTTTAATCTAAAGACAGCGTAAGTGGGCATTCTTGCAATACTTCCATTGCTATATGTATAATCTAATATTTGTTCATTACCATTACCATCCTTAAGTATTTGTGAATTGACTCTCAAGCCTCCTCCTTGTTTAATCCCGAAATAATTAAATTCATTCAATCCGTATTCATATTCATTTGAGCCTCCTGTTGGGAACGTAATCTTGGTAAGCGAATAAGTTTTTGCATAGCTTTGATTTGCTTCTAAAGAATAATTCCCTGTTAATTCAATAGCTGAGCTATTATAAAATGGAGAAACTTTATTGTTCTCAAAATAATATTTGGGAGTTGGGTTAGTAAGTGATACATCATACGATCCATTATTGTAACCTAAAAAATCATGAGCATAAGAGTCTCTTGGTGGCATTTCAAACGAAGTATCATATGTAAATTCATGCCCTGGAAGTTCATTTAAATTAGCATCTACCTCATAAACTCTATCTAATCGCAAACGTTTACTACTTTCTGGTGTGCTACTAGAAATGGATGATTGAAAATAACTATGAGCAAATTTAATATGCTTTGTAATTACTCCATAATTATTATTTATTTTAATTTCTATAAGGGGTTTATCACCTGTATTGTCTAATCTATTTAAACCATAAATAAACTCTACAAATCCTCCATCAAATACAATTTTTTTAAGCCTTTGGGTTATGGGATATACTGTGTGAGGTGCATGATTAACCTCTAAATAAGTCCCTCCTCCATATGAGGTTACTCCTACATTCATTTCATCATAAAAATAATTTGAATATTGTTCGTATTCAAAAGTTATTGTTTGATTTGTGCTTGGATCAAACATTTGATCTAAGCGAGAAGACTCTACTTTATAAATAATCGGCCCTATTCCACTATAATATTGAGAAATATCGGGGGTGGCAAAACTGTAAACAATACCGTTTGTAGAGGTAATATCAACATTACTAGGACCTAATTGGTGAGTAGTAGCGGGGTTATTAATATGATTTATATAGCTTTTGGTTATTATTCCTATAGTTTCATCAATAATATTCCCTTGTTGTTCTAATTCAATAGGTTCTGGATCTGTTCCATACAAATGAACACCCGAATATGGGTATGATTCTTTGGAATAATGCCTGCTATGAACATATTTTGTAGATAGACCTGGTGCATTTACTACAAATAAGTCTGGTTCTGCATCATTATATCTATTAAGAGGATGACTAGAAACATATGGGTGTAAATAACCTAACCACCCTGAAGGTGTCATATATGGCTCAGGAGTACCTGAACTTGCTGGAACAAGAAAATCATCTATTCCTTTAATCATTCTAGAAATTACTCCTCCTGCATTTAGGCTCCAATTTAGCCCTACACTTGATGCCATATCACTTACTTTTACTCCTGATGAATTATAGGATATTGAAATGGGAACATTCATAGACCCTGCTGAAATTTCATAAATAGGAATACCTATATTAACTCTTCCTGTATAATTGGAAACAGGTACAAAATTTACTTTTTGAAATGCAGCTACATCAGGAGGTTGTATGGTTGGGTTTCCTAAAATTTGAGAAGCAGTATACATATTTGAACTCAGTGTATTACCATAATAGTCTTCCTGTCCAAACATAACTGGTGCAATCAATACTAGAATGAGTATAAAAATGATCTTTTTCATAAATTTATGATTTAGTATTTTATCTTGATTTGTTAAAACAATAAGTTTCATGCACGAAATTATGGAGGTAAAATATATTCTCATTGTGGTTAAATCCACAAAAATAATTGCGGATTAAACCATAACATTAAATACCATAAATTTTGTATGAAGATTTGATATCTTTAATAATATGGATGACGAGAAGTTAAATGTAATTTAAAGTATTACAATGGTTTAAGCTTTATCACTAATAAATTCATTATAAGGTAGATATGTGGTAAACATTTTTAAAGAACCAATAATTTATTTTTATTTTTTATTATCTCTTTTAGAACAAAACGCAGATTTAAGAATTATTGATGTTCTAATTAAAGAAAGTAAAATTTGAGTTTTCTTATGATGCCTTTTTAGATTTGTGTTTTCTAAGTTTTTCATTTTTTCAATAACAAATAGTATAACTATTTGTTATTATTTTTTTTTGCTTTGCAAACAAAAGATTTACATGCTATTCTCAAAATTAAATTATAAAAACTATTCCCATTTAAGGGGATTTGAAGATTTTGAGGTAGTTATGATATTTGTATACCTTTTATAATAATTGAGAAACACTTTCTTAAGTATCACTTAAACTTAATGACTTCCACTTAAAACATAATTACTTACAGTTCTCTTTTTTGCTGACAAAATTGGGATGTTGTTTTCATACACAAAATGTAAAATTTGGTTTAATGAAAAACTTCAACATCCCACTCTGATTGTATCAAAAAAGTTAAATCTCTAAAATGAATAATTATGAGTAGTGTTAGTGAAATACAAGTAAGTTATATTAACAAAATTAAAACTGAAGAATTACATAAAATAACATCTTCAACTGATATTGCAGAACTGTTATTTGAAACTTGGAATATAAATACTATTGAACTACACGAATCTTTTAAAGTTGTTTTACTTAATAATTCAAATACTGTAAAAGGTATTTTTGAAATGTCATCAGGTGGAATAACAGGAACATTGGTTGATGTTAGAATTTTATTTGCAGTTGCTTTAAAATCATTATCGACAGGAATAATTTTGGCGCATAACCATCCGTCAGGAACTTTAAAACCTAGCCAGTCTGATAAAAATTTAACAACAAAGATAAAACGTGCTTCCGAGCTTTTAGATATAAAACTTTTAGATCATTTGATCATTACTCCAAAACATGAATACTACAGTTTTGCAGATGAAGGTATTTTATAATAACTTTATTTCTTTTAATTATTAGTTGTTCCTTATAATATAGATAATCAATTAAATAAGTGAAGTTTTAAATTTGAGTGAGTTACTAATCCTTCTGCTATTAATTATATATAATAAATGAAGGTTTTTCTTATCTTTAATTATTTGGGTAAATATTTGATGTTGATATGTACTTAGGTATGATTTCTTTAGGATTCTTTGGATCTAATCATTTCTTGTATAAAGAAAGATGGGTTTAAATTTGTGTATTTTTTGAAGGCTTGAGAAAAAGAGATGGTATTAGAAAAACCCACTTCTTTTGCAATAGAAGAAATGGTATATTTTATAAAAACAGGATCATCCTTCAATTTTTTAATAGCATGTCTTATTCTTAATTCATTTATATAATTAGGAAATGTTCTCTCTTTCTTAACTTTAATTATTTTGGTCAAATATTTAGTGTTAACACCTACTATCTTTGAAAGATTGTAAGTTGTTAGATTTGGTTTTAAAAAGCCATTTTCTTTTTCAAATTTATCTAAACTGTTTAAACACTTAGAGACAATTTCTTCAGAAATTTTTAGTTCTTTGGATTGATTATTTTTAATAGCTACTTGGGTAGAATCTATATTATCAACTATTTTAATAAACTTCTTTTTGTAATATTTATTTTTTTTATTTAGAAAATAATAAATACTTAGAACAGCAATAAATAAAAAGATCAATAAGTAAGATTTATATATTGATTTAGAATTTTTATCTTTTAATTGTTTCTCTAAATTATATTTTTCTTCTTGTAGTTCTTTATTGTTAAATTCATCTTTAAAAGTGTTATTAATAATCTTAAAATTATTTATAAAAAGACTGTCAAGTTTTTGAATTTTTTCAATGTATCTTATTCCTTCTTTTAATTCATTATTCCTTATAGCATTATTTTTAAGATATGTATAGGCTAATCTTATTTCAGGAATATATATCAAGTTTTTAGTAAATAATGTGTCAATTTTTTTAAAATGTTCTAAAGCTTTTACATTATTATTTAACCCTAAATAAGATTTCCCAAAATAATAATTTGACAATATTATATTCCCAATGTCATTATTTTCAATTAAACTTTTCTTTGACCATTTTAGGCTATCTAATGAAGCTTCAAAATTCCCTCTTATAGATTCATTGATTCCTTCAGAAAAAATAAAATAATCCTTGATGTGATTTGTATTTAATCTTAAAGATTCTGATAGTCCAAATTTATTATAATATAGAGATGAATCTAGTTTTTTTATATTGCGGTAGGCTTCAGAATAAGAGTATATTAAAATAAGATAATCTATTGGGTAAGTCGTAATATTGTCATCCTTTTCATAAAATTTTTCACATTTTTTAAAAATTTTAATAGCCTCTCTTTCAGATCCGGCTCTTTCTAACTTTAAAAGCCCTAAATTATGTAGAGAAATAATCTCTAAGTATTTATTTTTGTGTTTTTTAGCTTCATTAAAAGCCAAAAGATAATTATCCAAAGCTTTAACAAAATTCTTCTTGTCATAGTATTTACTCCCTTTCTCATAATATGCTGTAGCAGGATAATGATGTTTCTTCTCTAATGATTTAGATAAGGAGATTAGAGTATCTAAATAAAGAATCGCTGTATCAAAATCATCTGTTTCAGAAAGAAGCATATATAGATCTAAATAATCTTCAGAAATTTTATTCTGATGTTTAAATTTTTTAAGATAATTAATTGTAAGATTTCTGGCAGAATCCTTTTTATTTGATTCTATTAAATTATAGTATATATCTAAAAAAATACTATGTTCTTCTTGAGAATATATATTATAGACACTTAAAAGTATAAAGCAGAATATAAGTAATATTGATTTTTTCATAGTAAGATAACTTCCCATATAAGCACATGCTATAAATTGTTAGAAATTATTCAGGATTTTTCGGTTTAGTTTAATTGTAAACTTACATTTTTTTATAAAATTAATATCCTGAGAAGTGGTAAAACCTTATATAGTAAGGTAATACCTTACTATAACGATGGTTTTTACCCTTGTGGCTATGATTTAAATGATTCTTTTTTTGTATTAAAGATTCCAAGAATATTTACTAAAAATTCCTTGAATATATAATAATACCATTTTATTATATAAAACTCTTGTTCTAGGTTTGTTACATGAATTTGTTTTAAACGATTTTAAAATCTGCTTTTTTTTGTGTTATTAAGAATGTTTAAACCCCCTAAATTTAGGTTATGAATTATATTTTATTCTCTACTAAATCAGTAATTGATCTGTATAAAAATAATATAAATAATTTGTTGGAGGCAAAAGAAATTGACTTCGATTTATTCCAAGTTTTACACAATTCTAATTTAGAAGATATTTTGTGTTGTGCTATTAAATGGCCAGGTTTTGTAGAAATATCGGAAAAGGATTTTAAAGAACTCTCCCTTCTCCAGCAAAGAATAATGAGTTATAAAGATTCGGTTATTAATAAGTTGAACAACACATGTCAAAATAACTTTAATGATTCAACATAAAGCTTTTAATTAAACATTTCCTTTTTACTAAAAATCAAATATTTGCCTGGAAATACTTAATAAGTTCACGAAATATTGTATTCAAATCTTATAAAATAAAATGTGATTATTTCTCTTTCGTGATTTTAGTTTTGACATTATAACCCATCAATTCTGTAATATTATTACATTTTGATATTAGTATAATATGATATAAAAACATATTTATCATGAAATTAAAATATATATATTTTACGCTTATTTTTTTAGGATTTATTAACTGTAATGAATCCAATTCATCTAATAACAGTATTGTTGGTAATACTTATTATTTGGTTCAAAATAGGTCTTTGGTTCTTTGTACTATGGAGATTAAGACTTCAAATAAGTTCAAGGAATTATTAGTCTTAACCTTCTCTAAATGTTTATTAAATGAAGGGGTTGAGTTTATTGGATCATTTAACAAAGCAACTAATTCTATTAAATATCAAAGTTTATCAAGGAATAAGGAAATTATTTTTTCTGAAGATGGGAATTTTGGTTTTGATGGAAAAACTAAAAAACTAGGTTTAATATCTAAAGTACATTATGAAAATTTAACTCCAAGTGAAAAGACAACTGTTCTTAATAAAAAGCTTGAATAATCAGTTTGGGAGGTGTTACGGCAAGATATGTTTTGCCCCTGTGCAAAACTATTTAGCCAATTCCGTAAACTCCATTGGATTTAAAAATTTCGCGACTCAATTTTTATGAAAAAAAAGAAAAAAACAATAGGAGGTAGAAAAAAACTACCAGATCATTTAAAAAGAAAACAATTTGATCTCTATCTTAATGATGAAGAATTAAAAATATTGAAAGATCAACAAGAAATGATTGGATTTAAAGGATTGAGAAGTTATATGCGATATAAGCTGTTAAAAGATAAGAAGAGGATGATTTATGTAAACCCTGTTGAACTATTAAAACAAATGGATTTTTATGGTGCTGAAATGGGAAGAATAGGAAGTAATATTAATCAAATGTCAAGACATGCTAATCAATTAAGTAAAGTAGATGGAGTAGATGTTGATGTAATAGAAGCTTTTACAAAAGCTATAGAAGAATATAATAATTTAAGATCTAAAATATTTATGTGTTTTAATAAAATAATGTCAAACACATAAAATCATAATACAATTTTATCATAATGTAATATTATGATAAAACTACTATATAAGAATATCACTTAATGATATTATATAAAAATAATATGATAGTAAAAATTTTACAAGCAAGTAGAAGTTTTGAGGGAGTTGATTATAATGAAAGGAAAAACGAAAAAGGAATAAGCGAATTACTGGAAGCAAAAAATTTTGATACAATAACCGGATTTCAAAGTAAAGAATTTTATAAAAGATATTTGAATATGATTGGTTCTTTAAATCCGAATGTTAAAAACAAACAGTTTCATGCCATATTATCAACTAAGGGACATAAACACTCATTTGAAGAATTAAAAAATTATGCAAAAGAGTATATAAATTTTATGGGTTATGAAAAAAATCCGTATTTAATTTATGGGCACAGAGATACGGAAAATAATCATGTTCATATTGTATCTACCAGAGTTGATAAACAAGGAAATAAAATTGATGACACTTATGAATATATAAGAAGTCAACAATTTTTAAAACAAGTATTAAAAGTTGATTATGGTATTAATTATGAAGAATTAAAAAACGAATCACTATCCTATCAATTTTCTACCGTTGCACAATTCAAACTATTATTAGAAAGGTATCATTATAAATTCAAAGAGAAGGATGACCGAATTTTAGTGTTTAAGTCCGGTAATAAAATTGATGAAATTTCAATAGAACTATTACAGGAAAAAATTAAAACTTATTCAGGTCATTCAAATCTGAAAAAAAAGTATAAAGCAATTTTTGAAAAATATTCTGATGGTAAAAATATAGAACAATTTAAAAATATAGTTCATGAAAAATTTGGTATTGAAATTATTTTTCATACTGCTAAAAAGATAAAATATGATCCTTTAAAAGAGAGAATAAAAAACAAAAAACAAAGACCATATGGTTATACAATTATTGATCATAAAAATAAAGTGGTTTTTAAAGGCTCTGAAATTTATTCTTTGCAAAATTTATTAGAAGCAGAAAAACGCCCATTGAAAAGAGAGGAGATTTATCCGATTCTTAAGGGTCTTTTAAAAGAGAATATTTCATTTTCACAATTAAAATTTAAATTAAAAGAGTTTGGATATTCATTGGACGGAAAAGGAAATATTAAAATAAATAATACAACTACAAAAATCACTTCATTAGACATAAACTTCTTAAAAAAATTAAAGTATAACGATAGAATAAATATTGCCAATAGTTATCAATATTCTAAAAATTCAAATACTTCTATTCTTTCAAAATTATTTTTTGTTAAATCAAGTGATCTGGATTCTTCAAAAGGAACTGGAAAAATTGATTTTGATTTCTATAGGAATTTATTTCAAAATATTGTTCACCAAAATAATATTAGCGTAGAGGAATCACTTAAAAATGAAAAATTGAAGCTTATTAAATTTAACAATGAATTTTATTTAATAGATTTTTCTAAAAAAGTGATGGTTAATATTAATAAAGATTTAGGATTGGATTTTAAATTAAAACAAAATCTCTATTCAGACATATCTAAAACTAAAATTCATCAAATACCGGAACGAGTTTTAAAAATAAATTATAATTCATCACAGTCTTACCTTAATTTTTTTGAAGACATATTTTATTATAACGAACATGAAGGGGAAGAGCAAAGAAAAAAACGAAAACGTAAATTATAAAAAAATGAATATCATAATAGCGAATCAAAAGGGAGGTGTAGGTAAAACAACTTTATGCATTTTACTTGCTAATTTTTTAACAGAAGTAAAAAAAGAAGATATAGTATGTATTGATTTTGATTCTCAAGGGAGTTTTTTTTATAAATGGAAAGAAGATATTTCTCTTTATAATGAAGATCATTTATATGAAGTGATAAAAAAGAACCTGAGTGAATCAGAGATCACCATGAAAGAATTAAATAAGTTAAATGATCAGGCTTATGCCATTATAGATGTTCCTGGTGCAATTGATAATGATTATCTGGTTCCTGTATTTAAATCTGCCGATCTTATTATTTGTCCTTTTATGTATGATAAAATTACTTTTGAATCAACTTTTGTTTTTGTACAAGTTCTTAAACATCTAAAAATAGATGCTCCTATATTATTTGTGCCAAATCGTTTAAAAAGTAATGTAAATTATAAATTAACAAAAAGTGTTAATGAAGAGCTAGCTTTATTTGGCCATATACTTCCTCCAATTTCAGATAGGGTAACCTTACAAAGACTTTCCATATTTAAAAACAATTTAGAAACGACTTCTGTAATTGATGATATATTCAATAAAATATATAATAAATATATAAAAAAGATATAAATAATTGTTTTATATTTGTAAATATATAAAATAAGTATATATTTACACGAGAAAAGAACTAAAAATGAATAAAACTAAAAATAGCTCTACTAATCTTTCTAAAATTATAGGAAGTATAAAAGGTGAAAATTCACATGTAAACTTACTTCCAAAAAATGAAATAGAGGGTAGTCTTAATGAAATGGTTGCTTTGTCTAATTCACAACAGTTCAATCTTGAATCAGTTTGTTATATCGATTCTGATATTCATGAAATTTTAACAAGACTAAAGAAAAAGAAAAAACTTAAAATAGGTTCTTTTCTTAGTTTTCTTGCCGCAAATTATATCAAAGAAAATCAAAAGGAAATTAAGGAAGCTTTATCAATTAATAACCAATACTTACAAAAGCCATGAATTTAAACTGGGAAAAATACACACTATATATAATAGTAGGATATGCAATCTATTATCTAATTACAATAGGATTAGATATTATAAAAAGGAAAAGGAATAAAATTTCAAAAGATGATGGAGAACTTATGGATGTGGAATGTTTAATTGAAGAAGTCCCCAATACTGTTGAAAGTATTTCTATTTCAGAGGAGCTTAAGAATCATAATGAAAAAAAAAACTACTTCAAGAACATCGTTTAGCGCAAGAAAGGAAACAAAAACAAGGAGTAAATGTTAAGGATTTTATACAGCAGCAATATTTAAAAGTACAAAAGAAAAGCAAAAATATTTTTGAATGAAATTTCAAACAATTAAAATTATAGTGATAGGATTACAACAAGCAATACTTAGATATGACGCACGTGGCGGCGCTTTCTCCTCTTACTTCTATCATATCAGTAATTTAATGATTGTAATTGGTGGAATTGTTGGGCTTATTGCTGCTATTAAAATATATAATAATTGGCAAGTAGGCAAAGGAAATATTTTTCATTCTGTTACAAATCTATTTTTAGGTTCTATAGCATTATTAACAATAGGAGGAATTATTAAAGCCATGTTCTTACTGTAATTTTTAAAAAATGATTATTAATCTTTATATATAAATCTATGTTGAATTTAAGTAAAATAAAGAATGTCTTATTCTTTTCAGTTTTCTTGATTGCAGGTTCTGGAATTGCACAAACAGCCAATGGTCAAGTTGGAATCGATACAGCCGCACAAGAAATAGCCGGTTTTTTTGATAGTGTAAGTAATCTAATACTAGCTATAGGTGGTATTGTTGGATTAATTGGAGGTATTCGTGTTTATATCGCATGGAATGCTGGCGATCAAAATGTAAACAAATTATTGATGGGGTGGTTCGGAGCTTGTATCTTTTTGGTAGTAGTAGGTGTTGTTCTTAAATCTTTCTTTGGTCTTTAATGATGAAAAAAAATAAAGAATACATTGTATACAAGGGGTTGCAAGCACCCCTTGTATTTAAAGGGTTCAAAGGTAAATTTATTTATAGAGGTTTGGCAATTATTTTCTTATCATTTATTGTTAGTGGTATTACAACAGCAATAGCTAATTTTTATATGGGAATCATTGCTCTTGGTGGCGGTTTATTTGGAGGGTTCTTTATGCTTGCCACTCAACAAAAAAAAGGTTTGTATTCAAAAAACAAAGATACCGGAATCTTTATCTCAGCCAATAATTTTAAGTTAAGAAGGAATGAAAAAGAAAGCGTTTGAATTATCATATGTAGGTATTGATAAAGATACTTACGCAGTAGTTTATCATAAAATGGGAGATTTTTCAGTTATCTTATCAATTGTAAATTCTATTCAAAAGTTTTCTGGTAATCAACATGCTTATTATGACTTTCATGCTACAATTACGAACATACTCAAAATATTAGGAGAAGGTTATACATTTCAAAAACATGATATTTTTTCTAAAAAGAAATATAAAGGAAAAAAAGCAGATGACTATTTATCAAAAAAGTATTTTAAACATTTTGAAGGAAGAGTTTATCATGATACTATTAGTTATATAACAATTACAAAAAACACTACTCGTTCCGCATTTTTTCAATATAATCCAAAAGAATTTGATGCATTTATTAAAAAAATAACAAAAATAATTTCCTTGCTTAAAGGAGCTGGATTCTCTGCAAAAGCGATGGAAAAACAAGAAGTAGAATTATTTATTAAGAGATATTTATCCTTTAATTTTGTAGATGATTCTTTTAGCATAAGAAACTTTAAAGTAACTCCTGAACATATAGATTTTGGAAAAAACATTTTAAAATCAATTTCTTTAATTGATATAGATGAAGTTAATTTTCCAGATAGAATAAAGCCTTATACAAACCTTAATATTGGATATGAATTCCCAGCCGATATTATGACTTTTTTAGATGCTATTCCTGATTGTACCAGTGTAGTTTACCACCAAGTAGTTTCTATTCCTTTTCAAAAAAAAGAAATTCTTAAACTAGAAGGAAAGCGAAAAAAACATTCAGGTATTCCCGATCCTGCAAATGATCTTTGTGTGGAAGATATTGATAATGTTCTAGGGCTCATTGCCCGTAGTAATGAATTATTAGTCTATGCACATTATAATATTTTATTATTTGGAAGCCTTAATGATGTCGATATAGCTACCAATTTTATTGAAAGCAATCTCTTTAATTTTGGATTAATTCCATCTAGTAACAGTTATAATCAAAAAGAATTATTTATTTGTTCTTTCCCTGGTCATAGTTATGATTTAAAAGATTATGATAAATTCTTTATTACTTCTGACCCTGCGGTTGCTTTAATGTATAAGGAATCTCCAGTATTAAGTGAAGATTCAAATTTTCAAATTTATTTAACAAATCGACAAGGTGTGCCTGTTGCAATAGATACTTCTGATCTACCCATGGAAACTGGAAGAATCAACAATAGAAATAAATTTGTTCTAGGTCCTTCGGGTAGTGGTAAATCATTTTTTATGAATACTCTTGTTAAGCAGTATTTTGAGCAAGACACAGATATTATTCTTGTAGATACGGGGCATAGTTACTATGGGTTATGCAAATATAATAATGGAAAGTACATCACTTATACCGAAGAAAATCCAATAACTATGAATCCTTTTTTACTTTCTAAAAAGGAATATAACGAAGAAAAACGTGATTTTTTGAAATCATTGGTTGGTTTACTTTGGAAAGGAGCAGATGGCACTTTAAATCAAGTCGAAGATAGTGTTCTTATCAATATTGTTTCTGCTTATTACGATACTTTTTTTTCAGGTGTTACCAAAAAAGAAGATCTAAACTTTAATTCTTTTTATGAGTTCTCCATAAAAAAAATGGAAGACACTAGAACGAAGGAACGAATTCATATTGATGTTGAAAGTTATGCTTATATACTTAAAAAATTTTACAAGGGGGGAGAATATGATCAAATATTAAATTCACCTGTTGATGCAAGTTTATTTGATGAAAAATTTATCGTATTTGAAATTGATAATATTAAGGATAATAAAATATTATTCCCAATTACTACAATTATAATCATGGACGTATTTCTTCAAAAAATGCGACATAAAAATAACAGAAAAGCATTAATTATTGAAGAAGCGTGGAAAGCAATAGCAAGTCCTATGATGGCTAGTTATATTCTTTATGTATATAAAACAGTACGTAAATTTTGGGGTGAAGCTGTTGTTGTAACCCAAGAGCTCGAAGATATCATTTCGAATGAAATTGTAAAAAATTCTATCATTAATAATTCTGACACCATCATCTTATTAGATCAAGCTAAGTTCAAAGAAAATTATAAAGATGTATTTTCATTATTATCTCTAAATGATGTTGAGCAAAAAAAAATATTCACAATAAATCAATTGGATAATAAAGATAATCGCAATCGTTTCAAAGAAGTTTATATCAAAAGAGGCATGCAAGGAGAAGTTTATGGAGTGGAAGTTTCTTTTGAAGAATACCTGACCTATACAACTGAAAAAAGAGAAAAAACGGCTATCGCTGTTTATTTAGAAATGTTTGATTCTTATAGAATTTCTATTGACGAGTTTGTAAATGATTTTAAAGAGAGTGGCTTAAGTTTAACACTTTTTTGCACTAGGGTAACGAATAATAAAGATGCTCTTTTAAAGGAAACTAAAAAACAACTGGTAATAAAAACAACTTAAATCAATTATTTTGAAAATAATTCTAATTCTAATTTTTAGCGTATTGACCACTGTTAGTTTTGGTCAAACGGATGATTATATTGTCGTTGCTGCCGTTGCTTCGGTACATAAAGCTGAGAGAGATCTACTAGATGAAATAGAATTGAATCAAGAAAAGATTTTAATACCCACAACGTTACTTGCATATTCTACAGCTGAATTAATTTTTGTAGAACAAAAACTTCATAGAGCTTACGAAAAGGTGCAAGTTATTGTAGATAATGCCCAGGTATTTTTACAAATAATTGAATTTTCAAAAGACATTATTGAATTACAAGATATGACTTATGAAATTGCTAAGGATAGACCAGAATTAATGTTGTTGGCAGGAAAAGCAGAAATTGATTTGATTAAAGAAGCCACGGCAATTATGACTAACCTTTTAATGGTAACCAAAGAATCTAAGTTCAACCTAATGAACAATAAACAAAGATTGGATGTGATGCAAAAAGTACTCCATGATTTGAGCGATTTGAAAGAAACTGCTTTTTTTATTTACAAACTGGTAGAATCCTCAATTTATACAAATGGTTTAGATTTTATAATTCAAAACACATTAAATCTTCATGTTGAATACAATGAAATCTACAAGAGTTTAAAACGTGAATATGATATAATTTTTAAATAATACCTATGAGAATAATAATATTTCTTTTTATGACAATCACTTTTTTTTCAACATATGCTCAATATGGTGCTGATGGTGCAGTCGTTTTGGGAGGCATTATTTCTACATCGATTATTGAACAAGGTTATTTGGATGATATAGAATCAGATCAACAAAGAATTTTAATTTCATCTGCAGTTATTGCACTAGAAGAGGCTGCTTTGGCTACTGTTGAGAAAAAATTAATAGATGGTTTGTCTGAAGTGGATAACATTATTAGTGACGCAAAAATTATTTTAAAAATATACAGGTATTCAGAAGATATTTTTGCTTGGCAAGAAAAAACCTTTGAAGTTGTTAAAGAAAAGCCTGAATTATTGTCAATCGCAATACAACAAGAAATTAAACTTATTAGGGAAGTAGCTTATTTAATGAATGACTTAATAATTGCTACTAAAGAATCAGAAACAAATTTATTAAACAGTAAAAATCGCTTAGATGTCATGCGTATGATTTTAAGCGAAATGCTTGAATTAAGGGATTCAGCACAGAAATTTTATTATTTGTTAAAAGGAGCTAGTTACATGGATATTTTAGCTCAATTAGGAATCAATAATATAAATTTTCAACTGGACTATCAAAAAATATATAATGAAGCTCTTATAAATTATAATACAGTATTCAAACAATGAAATATTTAATAGTCATTCTATGTATTCTTAAATCATTTTCTGTGTTTTCTCAATATGGAATAGATGGAGGTCTTGTAGCAGGAGGGGTAGTTATTGCTTGGAATACTGAAAAAATGAGTTTGGAATCTATTAGGGATAATCAAAATGAGATTTTAATAGCAAATAGTACTATTGCCTTAGAAGCTCAAATGCTTTTAGACATTGAGAAAAAGTTGTATAACTCACTATCTAAAGTTGATAACTTGGTGCAAAGTGCATCAACCTTAATTAGAATTACCGAACATTCTAAGGGACTTTTTGAGATACAAGAGTTAACCTATGAATTGGTTAAAGATTACCCTTATTTACTAACTATTGTTGCTGCTCAGGAAGTTGAACTGTTAAAACAAACAACTTATTTATTTACAGATTTACTCATTGCCACAAAAGAGGGTAAAGTAAACTTGATGAATTCTTATGAACGACTAGACTTCATGAATAATATATTAACGGAACTGGATAAGCTCAAAATTCAAGCTTTACAAATCTATAAAGTTATTAAAGGGGCTATTATAATTGAAAATGTTAATGGATTAGATATTAAAAAAATCATTTTAAATCTTGACTATGAAACTATCTATAACAGGATGTTAACAGATTATACTACCATTTTTAAATAATGTGATATGGATAAATTAATATTTACTTTTTTGTTATTACTTTCTATTCCTATTTATTCTCAATATGGACAAAATGGCTTGCGGATATTGCCCTCAGTTTTGGAAGCTTCTGTCCCAGAGCAGCAATCTTTAAAATCGATAAAAGAAGATCAAGAATTGATAAGAAAAGCTTCTGAAAATATTGCATATCAAACAGCGGCTTTGATTGTTTTAAAAGAGAGGTATTACAACTCATTGAGTGAAGTTGAGAATACTATTGAAACAGCAAAATTGATAGAAGAAATTAATAGGGTTAGCCAAGAGATTATTCAATTTCAAAGTGAAGCTTTTGAATATGCAAAAGATGATCCTCAATTAATGATAGTTGCTTCAAATGCTGAATTGAGATTGCTAGAAGAAACTTATTATGTATTAGCTGATTTGTATATAGCGACCTTAGGAGGGCAAAAAAATTTAATGAGTAGTGTTGAACGGTTAGATCTAATGTATAATCTAAAAAAAGAAATGTATAAACTAAGAAACTTTTCTTTTGAGGTTTTAACAACAGTAAAATTTTCTTCAACGATCTCTACATTGAAAGATCTTAGCAAAATTCTTTTTAAAGTGGATTATATGCAAGTATTAAAAGACGTAGAACAAGATTACAAAATAATTTTTAAGAATTAATCCTAATGAGAAAAATCATTGTCATAGCGATTGTACTATTCTCTATAAAATCATATGCTCAATTGGATGTGGATATGAATAAACATGCTTTTCAACGAACATCATTTAGGATTTGGGATGAATGGCGACCTTGGTGGTATTTCTATATAGCAAACAGTAAATATAAGAAAGACGATAGAAGAACTATGTATACTAGAGCAAGACAAATGTCACAATGGGCTATTTATTGGGATCATTATGATATTTTTGAAAGGCAAACCGATAGTACATATACAAATGAAACTTATAATGCTCTTGATCGCACATTAAATAAAAACTGGATTCTTACACAAAGACCAAAGGTAGAAAAATTAGATAAAGCAATTCAAAAAGCATTTGAAACAAGTATTGATTTTGAAATTGAACTAGTTTATTTTGGCATTTTGCAAGAGCAATATTTAACCATTCGGCAAAACATTGATATTACATTGGATTCCTATGTAGCAGATGTTGAAAAAACAAAATCTATCCATATTTATATGGAAGAACTTTTGGACTTCTTAAAGTTTTTAAATTTCTATAATCAAACAATTAAGTTGAAATTAAACTAATATTTTATGGAAGAAATTTTACATCTAATTGATGAAAATGTATTAAATGAATTAAGACTTTTAAATGGTTATTTGAGATCTTATGCAAGCACTTTTATTTTGGATGCTCAATCTTTATGTGCTTTACTAATGTTGATCTATTTCTCTGTTAAATCATACGCATTAATGACGGGTGATTCAAAGTTTGAAGTATTGCCACTTTTAAGACCTTTTGGACTTACTATGGTAGTAATTCTTTGGATACCTTTTTTAAGTTTAATAGATGACCCATTAAATGCATTAGAAGAAAAGGCAAAAGATAGATTTGTAAATCAACGTGTAGAAATAAATGATTTGTTTATTAGAAGAATACAGTTAATTACAGCTGTTAATGAAAGAATATATGAGGAAACAGAGCCTTTGAATCAACTAGATGAAACCAATTCCTCTATGATTCCTGGAATGGATGAAATAATTGGAGCAATGGGTAGGGCAAGGATATTAATTCAAGCAAAATTAAAATTAATATTAAAAGAACTTTTAGAAATGGTAGTTGTTATTTTCTTTAAAGTAATGCAATACTTATTACTATATGCAAAAATTCTTTTTTCAAATATGTTGGCCATCATTGGACCACTGAGTTTTGCAGTAAGTATCATACCTGCTTTTAGAGATTCTTATATACAATGGATATCAAAATATGTCGGTGTTATGTTATATGGCATGTTTGGCTATGTTGCTATGATATTGGCATTGACCCATGTAAAGGTTGCTATTATAAAAGAAAATCATTTTTATGAAACCTTGCTCAATACTCCGGGAGAACAAGGGCTTAGAAATCTCATGGCATATTTAGGTGGTGTTAATGTAGCAGAAACAAGTTTTCTTGTAGCATTAGTAGTAGGAGGTATAGGTATGATTTGCGTCCCAATTATCTCTTCATGGGTCTTACATTCAGGTTCTACTTCTCAATTATTTAACAAAGCAATGGGAACAGCAGGAAAAGCGGTAAGAGTAATAACAAAATAATTCAAAACTATGATCATTAAAAATATTGAAAACAGAGTTAAAATAGCAACAATAATTTCTATTATCGGATTAATTGCTTCTGTATTAATCTCTATTGGCTCATTGTACTTTGCCTATAAACAAATAAATTTTGAAAGGCAGAATATTTATGTTCTAGATGCAGGAATTCCAATCTTAGTGAATAGAACAAATCAAAAATCTAATAGGGAAGTAGAATATAAATCACATGTTAATTTATTCCATAATTTGTTTTTTACACTACCTCCTGATGATAAATTTATACAAAATAATCTGAATAAAGCCATGTATTTAATTGATGAAACAGGACTTATGGAGCATAATAATCTTAAGGAGAAAGGTTACTATAGTCGTATTCTATCCAGTTCCGCGGTACTTTCAATTATGACGGATAGTATTAATGTAAATATGAAAACCATGTTTTTTACATATTACGGAACACAGCGTATTGATAGACGCTCCTCTATTATCAACAGAACAATTGTGACCACAGGAAAAATACATGACATACCACGTTCCGAAAATAATCCTCACGGGGTAATAATAACGGATTGGAGAACGGTTGTAAATAAGGATATTAGTTTCAAACAAAAAAAAGGGTTTTAAATGGAAATTAATAAACTGTCAAGTAAAAATAACGAAGCTCTATCAAATCAAGAATCATTTAATCTATGGGTTAAACAAAAAACTTTAGGTAGAGAAAAAACTGTGATAATAACAATGTTTCTTATCGTTTTTTTTGGAGTAGTATTTGTCTTTCTTAACAGGTCAAATACTGCAAAAAACAAACCTAATAATGAATTAAATATCGGATATGAATCTGATAAAATAAACAATGTCCTTCCAATTAATAAGCTATCCAATATTTCAGAAGGCTATGATCTTTATAAAGAATATGAAGAAATGTTAAGTAGTAATAATATAGATAGTATTGAATTAATAAAACTTGAAAATAAATTACAAAAATTTTTAGATCATGACTAAAATAAAATTTAATCAACCAAAATATGTAATTCCTTTAATTATACTTCCCTTTTTATTTTTTGGGTACTATCTGTATGGCAATTTTAAAGGTAAGGAAGATTTAAGGATACAAGAACTGAAAGAGACTAAAGGAATTAATACTGCTATTCCGGATGCTTCATTATCTAAAAAGCCTAAAAATAAATTAGAAGCATTTAAAGAAGCCTTACGGACAAGTAGAAATAATTCGGCTATTGAAATAATAGAGTTTGAAAAAGTAGAAAAAATGAAAAATGAATATCAAGATTCTATTATAAAAGCAATGCATAAAGATAGTATTAGGCAAGCTTATGAAGGAGCTATGGCTAAGAGAAACAACGCAACAAAACTAGCAGAAGTCAGTAGGCAAAGGTTACATGATATTGCTTCAGGAAAAATCCAACCTAAAAATAAAACAACCAATTTATCTATAAATTCGATTGGAAATTCTAGACATAGTCCAAACAAAAGTAAGTCTAGAGTAATGAACAAGCAAGAAAAGGAAATGGAAGCTTTTAAACAACAAATGCTTTTTATAGATAGTATTGCTAATCCTCAAAAATACAAAAGGAAGAAAGCTATTGAAGATGTAAAAAATGGGAAAACTTCAACAAAAGAAAACATATTGGAAAATCATGAGTTAACCAAACAAAAAAATGCAACAGTTAATTATTTCAACACGATTAAGGCTAATAATGAGGAAACATTTATTAAAGCTTTATTAGATGAAGGAATAAAAGTTTGGGAAGGGAGTAGGGTTCGAATTCGTTTATTGGAAGAAGTATTTATTGATGGTCATTTATTAAAAAGAGGCAAATATTTATATGGAATAGTTAATGGATTTAAGCAACAGCGTGTTGAAATAGAGATCACGACAATTATTATAAATGATGAAATTTTACCTGTTAAAATATCTTTATATGATAATGATGGTATTCAAGGTATTTATGTGCCGGATAGTAGCTTTAGAGATTTTGCAAAAGAATTAGGCCAGCAGGCATCAAGTGATGTAGGTTCTGTGTCTTTTGAGGGAGATTCTAAAAATAGTTCCGAACTTTTATATAAATCCATAAGCTCCAGTTTTAAAACATCAACAAAAGCTATTCAAAAAGCATTAAAGAATAACAAATCCAAATTAAAGTATAACACACAAGTATATCTTGTTAATTCAAAATAATCTGAACAATGAAAAAAATAATTTTAAAACTCATCGTATTTATATGTATTACTAATGTTGCCTTAGGTCAAAATAAAAATATTCGTGAAATACATATAAATGAAAATGTGTCTACACATTTTACATCTACTCAAAATATTGATTACACAGATATTTCAACAAATAATGTAGTTGGTGATATGCCTTTGCCAAATATCTTAAGAATCAAACCTGTTAAAAATCTACAAAAGGATCTAGGTTTTGTAACTATCGTTGGTGAAGCTTTTTTTGTGCAATACAGATTGACTTATACGTCAGATTCTAATAAGGCACATAAAAAAATAGATATTGATGATAATTCTAACTCCTTTATTAACCCTAAATACCCTCTCACTTCGGAAGAGTTAAAATCTTTTTCAATTTTAATGTCTGGAAGAAGATCTTCTTTGAATAATGTAGTTACTCGTAAAGATAAAATGAAAATGAGGATTAATAATATTTGGGTTATTGATGATTATATTTTTATTGATTTTACATTACTTAATCAAACAAACCTTAAATATGATATTGACGAGATTAGATATAAA
Organism: Flavobacteriaceae bacterium; assembly: GCA_030633285.1. The sequence goes on along the minus strand of DAOVTC010000001.1, from coordinate 16,469 downwards.
ATAATTGATAAAAAAGTTACAAAAGCTGAAAATAATCAAGATCAAGAAATTCAACATATATATATTCATAACAAAGAAACATCTTTTGATAAACAATATAAAAATATTGTCGCTTTTAAAAAATTCACTTTTCCTGATCAAAAGAGTTTCATAATTGAAATTACGGAAAAACAAATTTCTGGAAGGACGATTACTGCTCATATTGCATATTCTGACATCTTAAATGCTAAATCTTTTAACTGATGAAAAATATTTTAATATTATTTTTAAGTTTATCGTTCTACTTCGGTTATTCTCAGGAAGGTTACAACCACATTAATTTTGCATATGGCTATACCACTAAGGAAATACAACAATTTAGTGTTGCATTTGAATTTAACAATCGATATTATAATTCTTGGGAACTGATTTTTGAAGGAAATAGAAATCTTGATGTAAAAGAAGATATTTATCAAGGAGGTATTGTTTATGAGCCTTTAATTTTTAAATCAAATAATTTTCTTTTCAATTTTAGAGTTGGTTTTTTAATGGGTTCTGGTTCAGAAGGTTTCTTGTTAAGTGGAGTAGGAGGTTTAGAATTAAGTTATACTTTCTCTGGTCTTTTTGTAATTATGTTACAACAAAACAATCAGTATATAATTAATATAGAAGATAGATTTAGAGTTTCTATGACGTTTGGAGTAAAAATCCCTATATAATTCTAAATGGCTGAGGATAAAAAACTAAATGAACTATTTATATTGTTTCAGGGAGTTGCTTACCTTCTTGTAATTATTGAATGGATAGTATATCTATTTTATGATATTTCTATATTTAGTTTTTTTCTGCCTATTATAATTAAGTTGAAAAGAATATATATTTTTTCTAACCATAATATCTTATGGTCTAAACTGGTAATATTTGGTTTTATAGCTATCGTTTCTTTGGGTTCTAAACCAAAAAAAAAAATAGATGTTGCTATTGGAAAACAAATAATACTTCCACTTATTGTTGGCCTACTTTTATTTTTTTCTTCTTTAATATTTTATTTTATTGAACCTAATTCAATTCCAAATAATATTAGCTTTTATGAAATAATCTATATTTTATTTACGCTTATTGGTGCAATTTTAATACATACTTCATTGGATAATATTGCAAAGGTCATTCATTTTAATGTCATGGATGATAAATTTAATATTGAAAATGAATCCTTTGAGCAGCCCAATAAAATGATCGTAAATGATTACTCTTTAAATATCCCAATGCATTATTATTATAAGAAAAAGATTAGAAAAGGTTGGTTTAATTTAACAAATCCATTTAGGGGAAGCATGGTGATAGGAACGCCGGAGTCTGGCAAATCTTTTTCAATTATTATTCCTTTTTTTAAAAACCTGATTAATAAAAGTTATACGATGTTAATTTATGATTATAAATATCCTGATCTGGGAGAAATTGCATATCATCAATTTCTATTGAAAAAAAGAGATAAATCCTATAGACATTCCTTTCATGTTGTTAATCTTAATAATGTTGAATACAGCAAAAGAGTGAATCCTTTAAATGCAGTTTATTTAAAAACTTTAGCTTCTTGTATTGAAACGGCAGAAGCATTAGTGGATTCCTTGAGAAAGAGCTCTGAAAATTCAGGAGCAGATCAGTTTTTTACGCAATCGGCGATTAATTTTTTAGCATCTATTATTTATTTTTTTAGTAAATATGAAGGAGGTAAATATTCAACACTCCCTCACGTTTTATCATTTTTGAATCGAAGTTATGAAGAAGTATTTGATGTTTTATTTACACAAATAGAATTAACAAATATGTTAGACCCTTTTAAATCTGCCTATGATAATAAAGCATTTAATCAATTAGAAGGACAAATAGGAACGCTTAAAGTAAATATATCCCGTTTAGCAACCAAAGAAACCTTTTGGGTTTTTTCAGGGAATGATTTTGATTTAAGAATTAGTAATCCAAAGTCACCGGGAATTATGATTATTGCTAATAGCCCCGAAACAGAAAGTATTAACTCTGCTACAAATTCCTTGTTGTTGAATAGACTAACGAAATTGATCAATACAAAAAACAACATACCTTGTGGAATAATTATTGATGAATTACCAACAATTTATTTTCATAAAATACAAAACCTTATTGCTACAGCACGAAGTAATAAAGTAGCCGTAATTATTGGGTTGCAAGAATTACCACAATTGACAAAATCTTATGGGAAACAAACTGCAGATGAGATTACATCTATTATAGGAAATGTAATTTCAGGTGCAGTTAGAAAGAAAGAAACATTGGAATGGTTAGAAAAATTGTTTGGAAAAGTGAAGCAAATTAAAAAGGGAATAAGTATCTCTAGAAGTCAAACGACAACCAGTATTAATGAACAAATGGATTATCTAATTCCCGCCAGTAAAATATCAGATCTTAAAACCGGTGAAATAGTAGCAAAACTTGCTTTTGGGGAAAGTAAAAAAAATAATAAATTTGTGAATGAAAATACATACAATTGCAAAATTCAAATAGATATTAAAGAAATTAAAAAAGAAGAAAAAAAGTATAAAAAACTTCCAAAATATTATACTTTTAAGTCCGAATATGAGAAGGATCAATTACTACTTGAAAATTTTCAAAAAATACGTGATGAAGTAGATATGATCGTAAACCAATATTAAATGGAACTAAACAGAAAAATTATAGGAAAAAGAATGCTTAATTACAGGCTTGCATTAAACTTAAAGCAAACTGAATTAGAAGCAGAAACAAATTTAACGCAAAATACTATAAGTAAAGTAGAGAATGGTTTGGGAGGCTCTCTTGAAGCATTTTTAACTTTGTTAAATTTTTATTCTAAACATTTTAATGTAAATAATATATTAAATGAAGAATTTTCTATTGTCAAAGATAGTATGGAACAACAAACCTCAAAATCCTACAATGCATTAGCTTTAATGAAACTTACAGCTTTAGAAGAAACGATGAATGTACAATTCGATGAAATTAAAGAAGTATTAAAATCTTAGATTGTTTTCATAATAAATTTTAGAAATGGCAAGGGGTCTATATAATGTTTGTCCCTCTTTATGGCAAAATGTAAATGCTTCGCGGTTGATAAACCACTAGTACCTGTTTTTCCTAAAATGTCTCCCGGTTTAAGTAAATCTTTTTCTTTTATATAAATATGAGATAAATGACCATAGATAAATTCATAATTTCCTGAAATGAGAATTATATAGATTCCTAAAGCTTTATCATATCCTGTTTTTTTGACCAATGCAGTGGTAATGCTATAAACAGGAACTCCTTTACCTCTTAAATCTATTCCGTAATGTTTTCTGTAGTTTTTTTTTACAGGATGATACCTTATTCCAAAAGGACTTGTTATATATATAGTATCCAGTGGTAAATTAAATAAGGATCTATTTACTTTTGCTAAATCACGAATTGAATCTGTTTTATGTTCTACCCTGCTAATCTTTTTTGGAACTATATTTAGAGTAAATATTTTCTTAGTTTCTTTAATTGTATTAAATTGAGCCTTTATAACATTCGAATTAACAATAATAATCAGTAAGAGTGGTATATAATATATATTATTTGTATATTTATACATCGTAATTTATAAATTTATGTACTTTTGCTATAAAATTACAAAAATTAATGACAAAAAATGTAATTGATGCAGCCGATTTACCTTTTGACCAACTAAAAGTATATGGTATTACGTTGACCAGCCTTTCAAAATGGGATGAAAAAACACTTGTTAGTTTTTTGTCTTTTGGGAGGTCTGATTATAGAGAATTAAATATTGTATTGGCAGATGAAACAATATTATCTATTAAAGGCAAATTATCCTTAAAAAGGGTAGATGATTATTATAATGTAGAAACACATTTTTACAATGAGGAATTGTTAGATCCTTTTGATTTGAATGCCGATGAGATTAATGATATTAAAAAAGGATTTATAGTTTTCAAAAAAAATGAACTGAAAGAAACTATTTTATATCAAAGAGATAATGATATTAATGATATCATCTCGATAAAATCAAGTGAATTGCCTTTTAAATTATCAGCTAAAATAATTAGAAGAGCACATAAAAATAAAGAAGTTGAAGTTGGTGATGAACGATTGATTATTGATCTAAATGTTCCATCTAATATCATATTAGTAGATAATAAATTTACAAAAACTTAAATTATGAAGCAAAAGCGTATTGAAATAGAACCTTTTACAATACGCTTTTATTTTTTTCTAAATAGTAAAGGACTTCATACTTCAACTATTAGGTATTTTTCTGAGAATCTTGGAATTCTTCAAAAAGCTTATAATTTACATAATCTTATATTTCATTTTACAGATCTTTCCACTAAAACCAATTTAGGTTTTGAAGAATATAATACCAATTATTATCATTTCGAAGATTACACGTATAATGGAAAACCTATGTATTTTAAAAGTTTTGATTCTTTGATAAATACTTCAATCACTAATTTATTTTTGTTTACATCTCCTATTGAACTAATGAGCTATTGGCAGCTTTATAAACATAAACTCCAGGAATCCGATTTATTAATTTCTTTTCCAAAAATTATTAATTATAAAGGAATAAAAGAGCTGTGTAATCTCTATCCAGACGCAAAAATTATTACTTGTTTTTCTAACTCCATTGAGGGAAAAATAAATGATATTAAAGTATCACTCCATAAAATAAGAAAAACTTATGCCATTAAATTGACTGATACGGGTATATTTTTTAATAATAATGACAAATCGTTTGAACTTCCTTTTCAAAATCTATCATTATATCAGTTTAGTGTAAAATCAAAACTCAAAAATTATAAAATCAAAACTCATAAACCACCCAATCATTTTTTAACATTTAATGCTATAATTCATGACTAAACATTATCTATTAAAACCAAACATTTATTACGTGATATTAAAGCCATTTGGCTTTGTAATTTTAGCTGTTTTGTTATTAGTTTTAACGCTTTATAGTTATAATTTTTTCAAAAATAAAATGTTTTTATTTATTGGAATTGGATTGAGTTCACTTGCCTTAATAATATATATCTATAAGTTTTTTTATTTAAAAAGTATATTTTACAAAATTACCGAGGAACAAGTCATTTATTTGAGAGGAGTATTTACAATAACTACCGATAATATTGAATTATATAGAGTCAAAGATTTTACGGTTAAACGGCCTTTTTTAATGAGGATTATTAACGCTATGAATTTTTCATTAATTACTTCTGATAAAACCCATCCTGTATTTAATATGATCGGAATTCCAAAATCTAATATAGATCATGTTATTCGTAAGCTAGTTGAAGATCAAAGAAGAATCAAAGGAGTTCGAGAATTTGATTAAAAATATTATAATGAAAAAAGTGATTAGTTTATCTGAAAAAGAGCAAATAAAATTGTTAAAGCAAGAAAAGAATGTTCAGCTAGAACTTGTGAAACTTCGTTCTCATAAACCAAGTTTTTATAAAGAAAAGGATGTAATAGAAAATAATAAAAATATAATCAAAAGAAAATTAAAAAACCAAGATTTATTATTAAAAAATCAGATAAATATATTATCTGAACTCAATAAGAAAAATCCTAAATTTAACAGAACAGAAAAACAATTTATAGAAAATTATAACCGAAAACCTAAAATTAAAAACCTTTATAATTTATTTCAATCTAAAGAAAATAAAAAAGAATATCTCCAAAAAAATATGCAAAAGGAAATATCGATATTAAGGAGTGAGATAAAACAACTAGAAGATGATAATACCAAATTAACCAATCGGATAAGACCTACAGAAGTAAAATATGATAAAAATGTTGTTGAAAAAAGTACCCAATTACGAAATATCCGAAAAGTAAAAGGGAAATACCCTTTTATTGATTATAAATTTAAAGAATCTTTGACCAAACAAGAAATCTCAGAAATTAAAGAAATACAAAAAAAACTTGTAAAAGAAATTGATACTACACCTTCAGCTAAATCAAAAATAATTCTTGAAGCCAATATAGAAAAATCTAAGAGTATTCTTCATAAAAATAACACACTGGTTTCTAAAGATCCGGAAAACGTAAAATTTAAAGATATAACTGGTATTATTCTATAAAGTGTATAAATAAAAAAAGTTATTTCCGAAATATTTTTTTGCCGTTTAATTGGCAAAAATAGTTCAGAATAACTTTTATAGGGTATAAGTTAACATATGTTAATTTATGGTTTTTTTATTTTCTAAATATAATTCTACTACTTGTATAGTGAGTTCTAAATATTTATAGTACTCTTCACCTTGTTTTTGATTCCAACCGGTGAATAGATTTGTAAGATCTTTGATTGCTCTTGAGTTTTCACTTTGTAATTCATTTCTGTAATTTTGATAATCATTGCCAATAACCATTCCATAAAGCGTATTTAAGTTTCGAGAATTCACACCATTATTTTCTAATGATATTGCCATAGATTCAGTATTTCCATTTCCATAGTAATCACCCGAAGATTCTGGTTGTAAATATGTTTGTACTTGCTCACTATTAACAATTAATTGTAATCCAAAATCAAGTGCTATCTCTTTTAAATCCATATTTTGATTTACATCTCTCATTAAATATTTATCAAAAAGAGTATTTAAAACCTCTCCCTCTCTTGATATTTGCGGTAATATTTTTATAATAAATAATTCTTTAAGATTTTTAAATGTAGGTACTCCTAAATCTAATATTTCTCCATAAGTTATTGTAACGGAGTAGCCTTTACAAACTACAATGATTTGATCTTCAGTAGATTTTTGAGAAAGTAATAAAACCGTTTTTGCTAAAGTAGGAACCATAAGTTCAGCTATCAGTTCAGCATCTGTTTTTTCATTATTCTGAGCATTATTTTGGCTGGGCAATATAAAAAAAGTAATTATCAAAATATACAAAACTATTTCTTTCATAACTAAAATATATTAAATAAGTATATATAAAGCAATAAAGATACATAAATATATTAATATAGTATAAAAAGTATTGAAATTAGAATAATATTTCGGATATTTGAGTATTGATACTATTAAATTTGAATCTATGGAAGTTATTTGCTTGGAGGAAGAAGCCTTTTATTCACTTTTTGATAAGATTGTAGATCATTTCGATACAAAGTATAGGGAAGTACCTAGATTATGGATAGATGGTGTAGAAGCTATGTCTATGTTAAATATTTCATCAAAAACAACCTTGCAGAAACTACGTGATGGCGGGAAAATTCGTTTTTCTCAACCCCAAAAAAAGATAATTCTTTATGACAGAAATTCAATTAATGAGTATTTAGAAAAACACACACGTGAAATTTTTTAACTATGGAAGAAGTATATACTAAAATCGATAAAGACTATTTAAAAGCTTTCAATATTGGCTATGCCATATCAAAAGATACAGGGCTAAAAGTGGAAAATTTGGAAAAATTGAAGCCTGAACTATTAAAGAAAATGAGAATAAGTAAAAATCGTTTGGCTTTCATTAAAGATGGAATGAAACAGTTTGCCAAGGATTTAGAACAAAACATGGTTATAAAAGTTAATTATGAGAGAGGTTTAAATAAAACTATAAATGAGTCTTTCAAAGGAGGAGGCTTAGAAAGGTAGTTTTAATGTAATCTATATCTATCTATCTATCTATCTATCTATCTATAAGCTTTATATTAACCACTTAACTTCTTTTATTCTTTCACCAATTCTCAATAAAGATTTCAGTACATTACTTTCATTCGGAAGTTCACCGATAACTAATTCTTTAAAAGATGAATTATAGGTTTTACTGATTGTTTTCCAAACTTCTTCTGTTTTTGCAAAGAATAAAGATTCTGATGGATGTTTCAACAACCACTCTTTATCATTGGGAATAGCCTTGTCATCATCTTTGCCCACCTGTACCAACATCATTTCAAAATCTTTGGAATGCAAAAATAAACTGATTCTGTCTTCTTTAAGTAGCTGATGTAAATCATAGGTGTGACGCACTTTGTTCGATAAATCATCTAAGGGATTTTCAGTATATGAAAAACGAACCAAGCTTATTATCTTTTCACAAAAGGTTCGTTCGATAGATAAAGCTGTTACTTGAAAAGGCTCTAACTCGTAGGTTTGAATCAAATCAGGACTTTTGGTAGTGCCTATAAATTTAGTAATCATTGTGTGTATAGAAATTTTTTCAAAAGGATGGGTGCTTCCTAAATTAGATACTTCTAGAACAATCTGATCTCGGACTTGTCCGAAATCACCTTTTACACCAACTTTGTCATATTCATAAACTAACTTCCTAACTTTCCCAAGCTTGTTCTCTAAACGATGTTTCGGAATATAAATCAAACCCCCAGTCACAGTATTAGTAATTGTTTTTAGTTTTTTCTTTAAAGAATTTCCGGTTTCTCCTTCTTCTTGAAAAACCACTATATCAATATCCTCAGAAAATCGTTCTATAATCCCAAAACATTTTGACAATGAAGTTCCTCCTTTAAAAACAGCTATATCTTTGGCTTCTTTACTTGTGAATATTTGTTTAAGAGCAAACGTGACCCAGTAGTCTTTTTCTATATAGATTTCAGAAATACCAAAATGCTCAGCAGCTGCTATTATGGCTCCTTCAAATGCGTTTTTATATTCGTGTAGTTTCATTAAACAATATTCCAGTTTGTAATTGTTGGTAATGTTTTCTCTTTAATTCCAAATTCATAGGCACTTAAAAAATTGATAGATCCTTTTAACAAGTTACTCAATTCATATAATAAAAGTGTTTCTAGAATAGCACCAAGAAGTGCTCTAACCTTTGGCGGATATTTTTTTGCGAAAGCTATGAGTTTTTCTTTTTCTGTATCAGATAAACTATATATTTTTTCTTTTAAAAAATTGACACCTTGTTCTTTATCAAAATCTGGAATGTTCTTAAAATCTTTTACCACATCCAAAATCTGTAATAATGGCACATTCCTCTTTGTTACTTGAACATAGCTTTTTGCGGGTTTTACTATAATACTACCTATATTAGTTTTTATTTGTTTATCCATACATGCCACCCGAACTACTTTAGGAACTTGAGTAGTCAAACCTAATTGATTATATAATCGAGTGCCTGTAACATATGCGATTTGTTTATTATTATCAAAAAGGTACTTTTTAAGTAGTACATCTTCCCTTGGTTTTACTTCCCCAAAAACAGTATTTTTTGGTTTGTAATACAAGCCATTTTTATATCGTCTTATAATTCCTTTACTAACTAATCTGCTTAAAGCTTTAGCAGCAGCACTAATTTCACTTTGCGGTATAGCCAGAGAATCGTATGTAAATACTTCTCCTGTACCCATACGATTAACTCTAATTCTTATATCAGCAGTTATATTCATAGTTTCTATATTGCAAAGGTAATCAATTTCATTAATAAATGTCAAGTATTTTCCAACATTTACTTGACAATTTACTTCAATAACTGTTCCATTAGTAGTTTTATTGTGGAGAACATATACTTTCTTAAGAAATAGAAATAGAATTTGTAGTGTTATCTATATGATTACTTTTTAAAAAAGTGATATTTCATTTTGTGTATTTTTAAATTTATTATCAACAACCTAATTTCTTACGGTTTTTAGAACTTGTTTTATTAATTTTATTCCTTTTTAAGCTTTTACTAAAACATCATATATTTCTATTTCCAAAGATCCAATTTATCATCAACTTTTTTAATATTTCTTTATAAATTTTCATACAGGATTACTTTTAAAGTCTATTAATAAATATTGTTCTATTTAATTTGTGAAACCTAATATCGATAAACCTATGCAGTAATTTATAAAAAGCAACTATTTATTAAACAGGATAATAGGAGTATTGTACTGAATACATTTCACTAATAAACAGTTAATTTTTACTTTCAATTTTTTGAAGAAATATTTCACACTCTAAAAAAATGTTATTGGTTTTGTAATTTTTCTTTTTATTAAAATTTATAGAGATCAGTTTACCATAATTACCTTGTTGTTCTAATTTATAAATCAATTGTAAAATATTTGTAAAGCTTCCTTTAAGGGTAAAGGAATAAGTTTTTAAAATAGCATCATTTTTAATAAATTGATGAGGCTCATTAAATGCTACTATTTTCAATTGATTATCTGTAGCATAAGTATTTATAAACTGTAATAAATTGTTTTGAAAAGAACTCCCTACAGTAATCTTATTTTTTTCAAGAATAGTATCAAAATATTCATTTTGTTGTTTTAAATAATTGATTTGTTCAGGGATATTTGAAAGAAGCACTTTTTGATTTAATAAAGTATTGTATTTACGCTTTGCTTCAAAAGTATTAGCAATTGAGAATTGATAAGTGAGCCATAATAAAATGACAAACCCAACAAGTAAGATAATATTTTTCTGTTTTAAACTCATTCTGATAATGTGATTTTCAATTGAAACTTTGTTGTAGTTTTTTTACCGGTACCATAATTTACAAGGGTAATGGTTTTTATCCAATTTTCTTGTTCTAAAGAAGAAATCCATGTTGAAAAAGTTTCACCATTTGCTGACTTTCCTTTAATTAAAATTTGCTGTTGCTGATATGGTATTTCTTTTTCTTTTTTAATATTTTTAGTTAATGGTTGGTAATTTAGTTGGGTTAATAAAATAGTATTAGGAGTGGAAGCCCCAATTTTATCTAAATATAAAGAGACCTTTGAAGTTTCAGAAGATGTAATTTCATCAATAATTTTTTTCTTTTTAACCACTTCTTCTTTTAATGATAATAAATTCCCTTTGTAACTTTCATTGACTTCTATTTCACTATTAATGCTATTTATTTTATCTCTATAATTACTGAAGATTAAAAAATTAAATAATAATAAAATGAATATAAAACTTAAGCCAGCTTTTAAACCCAAATCAAAAATTCTAATTTGAGTAAACCTGTTATGTAATTCATAGGATTTATCAGTAAAACTTTTTTGTGTAATGGTTTGACCGGTATAGTAGCTTAATATTCCTGCTAATCCTAGGACAGTATTGTTATTGACCTCTAAATCATTTATGGTATATACTTTCTGAAATCCTGCCTCAGTTTTATTAATATTAGTGAGCACCTTATTTTTTATAGATAAAACAGCATTTGAAGTTTGAAGTTTGTCTTCATTAAGATAAGGTAACAAATGAGCACTAACAAGATTTCCTAAAGAAAAATCAATCACATTATATTGAAGTTTTTCATGGTTTTTTATGAGTTCATCAATATATATTTTACGGCAAATACTTACAAAAGTATTGGACTCATTACTATAACTTTCATAATAAAAATCGGAGCTATTTAGATTTGGAAAAGCGATATGAACAGCTTTTTGAGACTCCAATTTTCCATTAATAGATTTGGTTAGTACTTGTTCATTATTTACTATTAAAAACAGGTGTTGTTTTTTTTTAAGAAATTTAAATAGATCATTTAATTCTAAACAAATTTCTTTCTTCTCAACAACAAATTCTCGTTTTTGTTTTTTTAGAAGTAGAAAATTGATTTGTAGTTTTTGCTGAACATTTGTATGCTCAATTGCACAAAACAACTTTCCATGAATTATATTTTTAAACCACTTTTTTGACATTTAATACTGAAATTATATTTTAAAATTAGATACAAGTACTATAATACTTACAAATTCTAATGATATTCAATGTATTATTAAATACTTCATTTTTTAAATTACTTAAGGCTTCGAATAATAATAATAATAAATCATACTTCATTGTGGTTTAATCCACAAAAAAATATGTGGATTAACACGCAATGAGAATGTATTTATCCACTATAAATTAGTATCGAATAAAATTTGATTTTAAAAATTAAAATATATCTCGATGAAAAAGATTATCCTTTTACTAGTTGCTTTAATCTGCATCAATTTTTTTGGATTTGGTCAAGATGATCCTATTGGATTACCTCAAATTTTCCCAGTTTCACCTGAAGCTGCTTCTTTAGGAAAATATGGAGAAATCCCTATAAATCTTGCAACAGGAAAAATTAACTATAGTGTCCCTATTTATACTATAAAAGTGAAGGATTATTCTTATCCAATATATTTATCCTATAATTATTCAGGATTTTTAGCAGAGCAAGACCCAACTATGCTTGGTTTAGGTTGGGATTTGATTGCAAGTGGTGTAATAACACGTCAAGTATTGGGTTTAAATGATGAAAGAGGAAATAATGGATATATAGGTAATACTACACCTATAAATGGAATTGGGAAACAGTATGTAGTACCATTTATAAAAAATGAATTGAATTCTATAGATACTGAATGGTTATATAGGCAAAGTTCAGAAGGGAAATTTGATACAGAGCCGGATAAATTTGTTATAAGAGCAAATAACTTACAAGCAAATTTTTATTTAAATGAAGAAGGAATTCCAATTACAGTTCCATATAAGAATTATAAAATTGATTTCGAAAATAATTTAAATGGAAAAATAGCAGTTGTTGATGAAAATGGAATAACATATGAGTTTGAGGATATTGAAAATACTTTAGTAGTAAACTCAAATGATAATATACCACAATATTATAAATCAGGTTGGTTTTTAAAAAGAGTAAAATTACCTAATTCAGTAGGTGAAATAAGTTTTGAATATACTACTTATCAATATCAAAAAATCAGTTATTCTGAAAGAAAAACCATAAGAACCGGATACATTAGAAGTGGAGCTAGTAATGTTTGTTCAAATGGATTACCATCATATCTATCTTCTGAAAATACAACTACAATTTCTACTAAAATATTAAGCAAAATTACATTTCCAGATGGTTATATAGAGTTTAATAATACAACCAAGGATTATGTATCAACAGTTAATACAGGAGGTGCCATATTGAATTCGATTACAATTAGTGATAAATACAATATAAATTATGATAACTACACTTTTACTTATTCAGATCAAAACCCTGAAAATAATAGAACATTAACAAAAATTGAAAGAGTTAATAATGGGATATCAATTCCATTTTATGAATTTGAGTATTATGGGACAATTCCTCAAAATGTAAATTATACTTCTCAAGACATTTGGGGTTATTATAATGGTGTAAACAACACAAATTTAATAGATGGTGATAGAGACCCATCATTCTCAAGTACACAAATTGGAGCTTTGAAAAAAATCACATATCCAACAAAAGGATACACAGAATTAACTTATGAACTTAATCAAATAGATCCTCAAACTACTCCGGTTTCATATGATGATTGTACCGATACATATTTTAATCAAATAGCTGAGATAAGTACGGGTTCGGATGGATCTATACCTTATGCAAATTCTAATTCACTTACTTTTAATATTCCGGTTAACCAAACTGTAAAAATTTCTCTTATTACTACTACATCTGGTTTTGGAATAGCAGAAGCAAATGCTCTTATTACAGGAAATGTTAATAATGCAGTATGTGATTTAGGTTGTGGAAGTAGTTTTGCATCTTCTGAATTAGAATTAGGGGATCACTTAGATGAAAATGATAATTATTCATGTTATTTTTATTTAATGTCAGGTGATTATACTTTAAATGTAGACACCTTTGCAAATTCAAACTCTTTAGCAAGTGCATCAATAAAAGTTGAATACTTTGAAGAATCATCAACAATATTTTTTGAAGATGTTGGAGGTTTAAGGATAAAAGAAACTAAGGATTTTACTACGCCAAATAATAGTATAAGTAAAAATTACACATATCTCAATGAAGATGGAACATCTAGTGGTTTATTATTAAACAGACCAATATATACATCTGTAACAAGAAAAGAAACGGTTAATACCCCATTATTATCAATATGCGTAGAAGATTTTGAAAACACTACTACAGGTAGTAACATTCCTTTAGCTAGTTTCCAAGGAAGCCCAGTGTTATATAAAAGGGTTGAAATGTTAAAAAATGGAAATGATGTAAATGGTAAAATAGTTCAATTTTTTAAAGGAAGTAAAAATGCTCAAAATTCTTCTCCGTTTTTATCCTGGGATAATAAAGATTGGAGAAAAGGATTACTAGAAAAAGAAGAGATCTTTGAAAAAGATGGCACAACTTTGAAATTAGTTCAAGAAAAAGTAAATAATTATAATGATTTTTACCCTTATTCTTATGTTGATGCAATAGCGAATAAGAAAATTTCTCTGTCATTTAAAGCGCAACAATGGTGGACAAAAGATAGCGATCCTTTTTATATTGAATATTTTAATACAGATACAGGGTTTAATCTTCCGGAATTTTATCACTTGACCGATACTAAAATTACTTCTGTTTTAAATGGTGAAACAGTGGAAATAACTACAGTTAATTCCTTTGATCAATACAATGGACTTCTTAAAACCTCTCAAACTACGGGTAGCGAGGGAAATATTACAGAAACCAAATTGTATTATCCTGTTGATGTAGAGAATGTGAGTTCATTACCTGGAGAATCAATAACACCAGAGGCTTTAAAAGCAATTGATAGTTTAAAACATCATAATAGAATAGCGATATCTATTCAAACAGAAACTATAAAAAATGGAAATATATTTAGAAATAGAATAATCTATAAAGATTGGTTTTCTAAATCAAACAGTGTTGAACATTTAATAGAACCTCAAGTTGTAAAGACTTCTAAAGGTGTGGATATTTTAGAAACTCGCTTAATTTATCACGAATATGATTCTTATGGTAATCCATCAGAAGCGTCAAAAAATGATGGCGCACATCTATTTTATGTTTGGGGTTACAACCATAGTAAGCCTATTGCAAAAATTGAGAATGCAAAGCAAGATGATTTTACTGCAGATCAAAACAATAAAATAGCAGCAGCAATAACAGCTTCAGATAATGATAGTAGTGAAACTTTAGAAAACACATTAAGAATTAAACTAGAAGATTTAAGGTTGGCTTTTGGTAATTCCCAAGTCACCACTTACACTTATGATCCATTAATAGGAGTAACAAGTATAACAGATCCATCGGATTATACTTCTTATTATGTTTACGATGATTTTAACAGGTTGCAGTATATTAAAGACAAAGATAGTATTGTATTAAAAAGTTACAAATACCATTACCAAGGTCAGGCAGATCCTGATGCTATAGTTGAGTATACCATAACAAGTACAACAAATGGTAATGGTACTGTAACTGTACCAGCAACAATAAATGAGGGAGATGATTTACAAGTTAGTCTTAACCCGGATACAGGCTATGAAATTACCTCAATAAAAGTAAATAATGTAGTACAGCCAATAAGTACTTCTTTTACTATAGAAAATGTTATCAGTAACTTAATAATTGATGTAGAATTTTCATTGATATCAAATATTACGGTTAGTTATGTAATAGATGGAGGAACCAATGGAACGGTTAGTGTGTCTCCTTCAGTAGTTAGCTATGGAGGCAGTACCACGGTAACCTTAACACCTGATAGTGGTTATCAAGTGGAGTATGTAAAAGTAGGCACTACAAGCTATACCGTCACCAATAATACTGCTACGATAACCAATATTACAGATGATATAGAGGTTCATGTTAGTTTTATAGCATTGTCATTGACAGTAAGTCCGACAAGTCTTTCATTCAATTTTATAGACGGAAACAAAACTATTACGGTTACAGCAAGTGGACCATGGACAGTATCAAAATCAGATTCGTGGATCATTATAAGTACAACAACGGGTAGTGGTAATGGAACATTTACTGTAAGACCATTGAAAAATCTTGGTTTACTAAGAACAGGTATAGTTACTGTAAGTAATGGTAGTACTACAAAATTAATATTCATAGAACAAATGGGTGATGAAATGTTTTAATAAGTATTAAAAACCCCTAACCCCTGTTTTAATAAAATCAAGTAATAAATCAAAATAAGATGAAAAAATATTTATTAAGCCTAGTAGTTTTAGTAACAATTTTGAGTTCTATGCAAGGACAAAGTATAGATCAAAACTATGTAAAGACCACCGTTTATAAAAAAGGTTTTCAAGAAGAAGTCGTAAATATGGCTGAGAATGATGAAAAAATAGAAACCGTTCAATATTTTGATGGATTAGGCAGGCCAAGTCAAAGTGTAGCTGTAAGACAGGGTGGAAATAAGTTGGAGAATAATATTATTGATTGGAAAAATAACTGGATACTTGGAAGTGGCTCTGCACCATTTTTTGTTCAAAATGGAGCAACTACGGAAAACGAAAGAATAAACGGTATGAATCCATACGAAGAAGAATCAACACTATGGCAATGCACCAATGATGCAGTTAGTGGACCAGATGGAGGTTGGAATACTGATTATTTTGAAATAGACAATACAGTTGGATATAGATATACTGTTTGGGTAAAAAGAACAGGATCTCAAAACGGAACCACTTACCATGGCACTAGAAATGTAAATAATTTAAGTGGATCAACCAATACCGATCCATATTTTTGGAGTGGAGATACAC
>DAOVTC010000031.1 GCA_030633285.1 Flavobacteriaceae bacterium | reverse complement strand
ATAAATACCATTTAAATCTATTTAATGAAAAAAATATACCATTTAAAAACCTGTGATACTTGTAAAAAAATACTAAAATCTATTCCGCTTGACGGCTTTATTTTACAAGAAATTAAATCAAACCCTGTAACTGTAAAACAATTAGTAGAGTTGAAAGAATTATCTGGAACTTATGAATCTCTTTTTAGCAGAAGAGCTAAGAAATACAAGGCAATGGATTTAAAAAATCAAAATTTAACCGAAATAGATTACAAACAATTAATTTTAGAAGAATATACTTTTTTAAAACGCCCTGTTATTGTTATTAATGACAAAATATTTATTGGAAATAGTAAAAAAAATTTAGACTCGTTAGTAAAATCTTTTAAATAAAATATATTGTACATTTAAAAAATAATATTTATTCGTTTGTAAAAAGCCTATTGCCATTATTAAAGTATTATTAATGAAAAGAAGTTTAAAAATTAGTCTATTTGTAGTTTCTATAATCATACTGCTACTTTTTTTGTCCAAGATTTATATTTCAAGTTTTGTTGAAAATAAAATTGTCGACTTGATAAACAATAGTAATTCTGATAAATACACCACGAAGGTTAAGGAAGTTAACTTCAAATTATTTGACAGGTCAATTACGCTTAACAATTTTTTTATTGGTTTAAAAACAAACCATAAATTAAATTCTTTATCTCAAAATATCAAAAATGATAGTCTTGAAAGAATTACAATTTCTACTATAAAAATAAATGATGTTTATTTTTTAGACTATATTTTAAAAAAAAATGTGCGAATTGGTCAAATTGAAATCAATGATGTTTTTATTCGTGAAACAAATAAAAAAAAACCTGAACCAAATGATGAAAAAACTTTTAATATAGACTCTATCCATATTGAAAAAATAAATGCATTTGAAATAGATCGATTAAATTTTAACAATATTCAATATAGCGTATTTGATTCTATTAGTGAAAAACAAGTTTTTCATCATAAACCAGTAAGTTTTAACCTAGATGGTTTTAAACTTAAGAAAGTTAAAAATGAAATTTTTAAAATCGAATTAATAGATGAAATTTTTAAAATTAATGATATTGAATTAGATGTTTCTGAAGAAAATTACACCTTATTTATTGACGAAGTTAATTTAAATACAAAAACATCTAATATTCAAGTTATAAATCTTAAATATGAACCAATAGAAGGTAAAATTGCTTTAGCAAAAAAATATAAATTTAATAATTCTGTATTCATTTTTGATATTGGTAAAATTAATTTATATCATATTAATCTAACAAAACTGATACAAAATAAAGGTGTTTTTATTGATAGTATTTTAATTTCGAAAGGGGAGTTCGAATTTTACAAAGACAGAAGAAAGCCATTTGATAAAAGTTTAAATAAAAAACTCCCACAAGATATTCTAAAAGAGTTAAAAATACCTGTTTACATTGAACATGTTTCTTTTGAAGATTGTCTTTTATTAGCAGAGAATCGTTTTCCACATAAGGATATGGAAATGAAATTATCAATTAATAATATTTATGCTAAAATTAATAATATATCGAATATTAAGGACTACTCCAATACTCCTGTAAAAATAAATGTCCACGGAAATTTAATGAATAAAGGGAGTTTAAAAGTAAATTTTATTATCCCAATGAATGATCCAAAAAATACTTTTTATTTTGATGGAAGTTTAGGTACTTCAAAATTTAAGTATTATGATGATATCATATATCCCACATTGGGACTAAAGATTCTTAAAGGAAATTTAGACAAACTAACTTTTAATGCAAAAGCGAATAATTATTCTTCAAGCGGAACCATGAAGATGCTCTATCGTGATTTAAATGCAACAGTGTATAAAAAAAAATCACTTGAAAAAAATAAATTTTTAAGCTGGGCTGTTGGTGTTGTATTGCATAACTCAAACCCTGTTAAACATAAAAAAGAACGTGTTGCAATTATGTATCACAAACGTGAAAAATTCAAAGGCTTTGGTAACTACTTATGGAAAACGCTTCAAAGTGGCATCGTAAACACCCTGTCTCCAGCCGGAAATAAAACATCAAAAAAAGCGGATAAATTAATTTACAAAAAAGAGCACAAAAAGAAAAAAGAAGCTATGCAATAAGCTATTCTTTTTTATAAAGCATCGGATTTAATTCGTCGTCATTATACATTTTCATTTGTTTATACACTTTCATATATTTTTTACCCTTAGAAATATCATCAATCAATTCATCAATTGCAGTTGACAGATCAACACGCTGCTCTAACAAAACCAAAAGCTTTGTGTTGCATTCATTTCTGTGTTTTTCACTGGCAGTCTCTCTTTCAGCCTCTTCCCGCATATGGTAAATTTTTAATACCAAAATTGATAACCTGTCTATTGCCCAAGCAGGACTTTCAGAGTTTATAGTAGCATCAGTACTAACTTTTGCATTTTTATATTTATCTAAAAAATAAGAATCAATATACTCAACCATATCAGTTCTATCTTGGTTAGATGCATCAATTTTTCTTTTTAATGTTAATGCTTCAATAGGATTAATATCAGGCATTCTAATGATGTCTTCATAGTGCCATTGTACAGTATCAATCCATGATTTACGATACAATAAATGCTCTAAAATATCCTTTGGATATGGATTTTCAAAAGCTTGATCTACTTTATCAATTATATGATATTTTTTGATTACACTGTCAAATATTTGGTTGTATTCTAATGCGTTCATAACACTTAATTTATAAATATTTTCTTTCAATTATTGTTAAAAATCTATCTACAAGATCCTCCTTGCCTTTCCAATTATATTTTGATTTTACAGTATAATTAATAAAATCAAAAGCCTCTTTTTTGTTTTCAAAATCTTGAAGTGTACTTAATACTTTGTTAAAATCTACTTGGCTAAAATTAAATAAATTATTCACAAATGCTATACGGTCATTTAAACCAATCTGAATGGTGTTACTAAGTAGTTTATCATGTAAAGAAAGTTGTTTTGAATCTCTTTCATCCCGTTTACTTATAATCCTTTTTTGAGTCTTTTCTATTCTCTTTCTTTCAAAGAATCTTTCGGTTTCTTCAATGGTAATTGTGTCTTTAAACTCTTCTTTTTGACTTAAATCCTCTTTAATCTCATTAAAAGTAGGAACAAATATATCTTCTAAATCCTCTGGTTTTTCTTCAATTTCTTCCTCTTTTATTTGTGATTTCTCTTTATTTTTAGTTTCAAATTCTTTTAATTCTAAAGAATGTATATTTAAATCCGACTCAATCTTTAAGTTTATGGCAATATCATCATTTAACTTATCTTCAATATAAAGTTTTTTATTTTCTGCTTTTAAAATTGGCGTATCATTATCTAAAATTAAATTAGATTTTTTATCTTCAACAGGTGAAATATTATTTTTATTTAAATAATCTAAAACCATCAACTTTTCGAAAATTTCTTGAGATTTTTGACGTAACAAATCTATCTCAATCTCATCTTTTAATTGAAGAATCTCTTGAGCTAAGTTTTTTAAATCTATAATTAATTTCTTACGCATAAATCAAAGGTAACTCTAAAGTAGCAATATATTTAATGAAAGAAGCAAAATTAACATTTTCAAAAGAAAATTCTACTAAAGATTTTTATTACTTTTGTTAAATAAAATAATTTTTGCAATAATAAGAATATTAATAACTCTTTTAAGTTTAATAAATACAAAATGTTTCTTGAAAATACAGTAAATCATATAGAACAATTTGGTTGGATCGAAGTAATTTGCGGTTCAATGTTTTCTGGAAAAACAGAAGAGCTTATACGCCGACTTAAAAGAGCGCAGTTTGCTAAACAAAAAGTTGAAATATTTAAACCAACTGTTGATACTCGTTATGATGATGAAAATGTTGTTTCGCATGATGAAAATGCAATTCGATGTACACCAGTTCCTTCTTCAGCAAATATTAGATTGTTGGCAAATGATATTGATGTAGTTGGAATTGATGAAGCTCAATTCTTTGATGATGAAATAGTTAATGTATGTAATGATTTAGCAAACAGGGGAGTTAGAGTTATTATTGCTGGTTTAGATATGGATTTTAAAGGAAATCCATTTGGCCCTATGCCAGCACTTATGGCAACAGCAGAATATGTTACTAAAGTACATGCTGTTTGTACAAAAACTGGAAATTTGGCACACTACAGTCATAGAAAAGTTTCTAATGATAGCTTGGTTTTATTAGGTGAAGTGCAAGAATATGAACCCCTTAGCAGAGCAGCATATTACAAAGAAACACGAAAAGACAAAGAAAAATTAGAGCAGAAAAAAAATGAACAATAACCCTACTGTTTTAGAAATTGATACCTCTGCAATTAACCACAATTTGCGTTTTTTTAAATCTAAAATTCAAGAAAAAACCAAAATTTTAGTAGTAATTAAAGCTTTTGCTTATGGAAGTGATTTGGTTGCTATTGGTCAAATTTTAGAGCAACAAAAAATAGATTATCTAGCAGTAGCCTATACTGAAGAAGGTGTTAGCTTGCGTAAAGCAAATATTAATTTACCTATTTTAGTATTACATCCTCAAGTAGAAAATTTTGAAACCATAATTAAAAATAATCTTGAGCCTAATTTGTACAACTTTAGAACTCTAAATCATTTCATAAAAATTGCTGCTTCTAAAAAATTAAAAAACTATCCGATACATATAAAAGTAAATACCGGTATGAATCGCTTGGGATTTAAAGAAAATGAAATAATTCAATTACAAAAAAAATTACAAAATCTTACCAATTTAAAAGTAATTTTTTTTTATTCTCATTTTGCTGCAAGTGAAGATAAAAATGAAACGGAATTTACCAAACAACAAATTATATCTTTCAATAAAATTTGTAATTTATTAAATAAATCCCTGGATTACAAACCTTTAAAACATATTGCAAATACTTCAGGTATCATTAATTATCCAGAGGCGCAATTTGATATGGTTAGGTTAGGTATTGGTTTTTATGGATTTGGAAATGATAAAGTTGTGACAGAAAAACTTAAAAATGTTTGTAATTTAAAAACTAAAATATCACAAATTCAATTCCTTAAAAAAGGTGAAACAGTTGGTTATAACAGAAAGTTCAAAGTTGAAAAAGAATCAAAAATTGGAATTCTCCCTTTAGGGTATGCCGATGGATTAAATAGAAATTTAGGCAATAATGTAGGCTCTGTTTATATAAAAAATCAAAAAGCGCCTATTATTGGAACTATTTGTATGGATATTACCATGATTGATATAACGGGAATTGATTGTGAACAAGGTGATGAGGTTATTATTTTTAATCACCAAAATCATGTGCTTGAATTTGCAAAAAAAACCACCACTATTTCTTATGAAATTTTAACTTCTATCTCTCAAAGGGTTAGAAGAGTTATAGTTTAAGTTGTTTTTTACTTTCATAAACTTGTGCAATAGTTAATTTATTTTTAGACTTTTTAATTAAAATTAGTTCATCATTTTTCTTGACAAAACCTGTTTGTAAAACCTTAAAATAAACACCGCTTTTTGTAGTGTTCCAAAATTGTTTTATCATATTGATATCTTGAAAACGAATACCTAGTTTTACACAAGGTTGTCTAGGTTTTGTAACTTCAATTTTAGTATCGCCAAGCTGATAAACGTTTCCAACCACTATGTCTTCTTCCCAAAGATTTGAAATTGTTAAATTTTCACCTAACATACCATAATTAAAATCTAAATTTGCATATAAGTTTTTCCAATATTCATAGTGATTTTCGCCATAAGTATATACCGCTTGTTCAATTCCACCATGATACCTTCTATCAATAACATCATCATTGGTAACATCTTTTTCTCCTAAAAAAATAGCCTCATCAACTGGGTATTTATAAATCCCTGTTTCATAGATCTTATTATTCCATTTTACAATTTTCTTTTTACCAATATTTACAGATACTACATGCATTAATTATACTTTTAATTCTAATTTTTCTACAATATTTCTATCATTTGACAAACGAGGTATCTTGTTTTGCCCTCCTAATTTCCCAACTGATTTCATGTATTCTTTAAATCCGTTTTTACTTACTTTAGAAACAACCAGAGTTTGTAAAATTTTTCCTTCTATTAAATCAAAATAGTAAGAATTTTGTTTTTGCATGGCTAAATCAATTCCTTGTGTAAAAGCCTTTAAATCATCTGGTTCATTTTCAAATTCAATAAACCACTCATGATAAGGCAATCCATTTTTTGGGTTTACTTGTGGTGCAACAGTAAATTCATTAATCTTAATTTCAGTATTGGCAACAAGCTCTTGTAAAGCTTGTTCAACCTCTTTAGCAATAACGTGTTCACCAAATGCTGATATGAAATGTTTAATCCTACCTGTTACAATAATTCTGTAGGGTTTTAATGATGTAAACTCTATAGTATCACCTATGTTGTATGCCCAAAGCCCCGCGTTAGTTGAAATAATTATCACATAATTTACTCCTACTTTTACATTTTCAATGTTTATTCGTGTTGGATTTTTATCAAAAAATTCATCTGCAGGAATAAATTCATAAAAAATTCCATGATTCAATAATAGCAACATTCCATCTTTCTTTTTGGAATTTTTGTTATTGTAATTGGTCTCCTGATAAGCAAAAAAACCTTCAGAAGCAGGAAATAATTCAATAGAATCAACTTTTTTACCTATTAAATTTTCCATGTTTTGCCTGTAAGGCTCATAATTTACACCGCCATAAACAAAAAGGTTAAAATTTGGAAAAATCTCACTTATTTTTCTTCCTTCTTTTTCAATTAATTTCTCAAAATACATTTGCACCCATGAAGGAATACCACTAATCAGTCGCATATCTTCAACAACTGTTTCTTGAACAATTGTATTTACTTTGGTTTCCCAATCATCAATGCAATTAGTTTCCCAGCTTGGCATACGATTTTTTTGTAAATATGATGGAACATAATGTGCAACAATACCCGAAAGTCTTCCAATTTTAATAAGATTTTTTTCTTCAATTTCAGGACTTCCTTGAAGGAAAATCATTTTACCATTTACAAAATCTACTTTTCCAGTATTGGCTATATATAGCAAAAGAGCTTCTTTAGCCGCGGCAATTTGAAAGGGCATTGATTCCTTGGTTATAGGAATATATTTTGCTCCAGAAGTTGTGCCTGATGTTTTAGCAAAATAAGTAGGTTTTCCTTTCCATAACACATTACTTTCACCTTCTTTTATTTGTTTTATGTATGGTTTTATTGCTTCATAATCTCTAATAGGTACTTTTGATTTGAAATCATCATATGATTTAATTTGTTCAAATTGATGGTCGTTTCCAAAAGTTGTATTCTTTGCTTGACTAATTAAATCTTGAAATACTTTTTGTTGAGTTTCAACAGGGTTGTTTGCCCATTTATAAACTTTCTTGAGAATTTGTTTAGCATATATTTTTGCAAAAAAAGATTTTAACACAGTTTAGTTAATATAATTTATAATCGTTTTAAGTCTTTTTATTCTATTTAAAATCAATATAGTTTATCGGATTTACAGGGTAGCCATCGTCCCAAAGTTCAAAATGCAAATGAGTACCGGTTGAAAAAGTGCCCGTTGAACCAGCACTTGCAATAACTTCTCCTGCTTTTACCAATTCACCTTGAGTTTTAAAAACTGAAGCATTGTGTTTATAAACTGATATAAACCCTTGACTATGTTTAAGAATAATAACATATCCTGTATCAGCCGTAAAACCAGTAAAAATAACGGTTCCTTTAGCAACTGCTTTAACCGGAGTGTCTTCATCTACGGCTATATCAATGGCAAAATGCTTTTCTTTTAAATTATAATCTTGTGATATTTCTCCTTTAATTGGTGAAGTAAAAACAATATCTGTATTCTTGGTTGCTTGTTCAAAAACACTAAATCTATCTTCTTGTTCGACTTCTTCTCTAAAGGTTGAATCAACTGCTGAAGGAGCAAAATCTATTTTTTTAACACGCATTTGTTCAAATACAGAATCTTTATTAAAAGTAACTCTTTTAATTTCACCTTTAAGTACTTGTTGGATATTTTCAATATATAAATTATTTACAAATAAAGCTTGTTCTAATGAATCAACTTTATAAACTAAGCTTATGGCTTCTTTTTTTAATTCGGTGGATGAATATCCTTGGATATACTCTTTTAATGGAGTTACAACTATAATTAAAGTAGTTAATGCTATTAGTATAATTGAAAATAAACCTCCAAAAATAAAGGCATTTAATCGGTTTAATTTAAAAGAAAACCGCTCTTCAAAAGTATCTTCATTTAATACAACAAAACGATATTTAAAGGTTAATTTTTCTTTAAATTTATTTTTTTTACTTTTCTTTTCCATCGTTTTGTTATTCAAAAACAAATATACAATGTTTTTTAAGTTGCAACATAAATTCAAATTTATTAAATCGTATTTTAAACTTTAGGAAAGTGAATATCTAAAAAATTTAGATTATGCTATTTATAAAAATTCATTTCATCTAAATATTTCCAAACTTTATAAGGTATTAATGTTCTAATATTTTTTTGTTGCTTAATAGATTTCCTGATAAATGTAGAAGAAATTTCAACAATTGGAGCATCTATGAAATGTACTTTGGAATGATTTTGAAAACTAGATTGTGCTTTATTTTTAAAAACTCTTGGATAGACATAGATATTGTGATTTTTCAAAATTGTTTCATAATTTTTCCATTTATGAAATGATTGCAAATTGTCTTCACCCATAATTAAATTAAATTCGTTTTTTGGGAATTTTTCGTACAAATATGTAAGCGTATTAATTGTATAATTTGGCTGTGGTAACCCAAATTCAATATTAGTTGGTTTTAATTTTGGATAATCTTCAGTAGCCTCTAAAACCATTTGATAACGATGGTGATCATTTAATAAACTGCTTTTTTTCTTAAATGGATTGTGTGGTGTTACTACAAACCAAACTTCATCTAAATCTGTATATTCAACCATATGATTGGCAATTATCATATGCCCAATATGTATT
>DAOVTC010000074.1 GCA_030633285.1 Flavobacteriaceae bacterium | reverse complement strand
TATTGAAAATAATATTTTTGAGCAAAATACGATAGGTTTAAATGTTGAAGGATCAACACGTATTAATTATAAAAAAAACACTTTTGTGCGAAATGGTTGGGCTGTAAAGATTGTAGGAGCTTGTTATGAAAATGATTTTTCTCAAAACAATTTTTTGCACAATGCTTTAGATTTATCTTACAATAGTAAAATAAACACAAATAAATTTGATAATAATTACTGGAGTGATTATACAGGATATGATTTAGATAAAAATGGTGTAGGAGATGTACCTTATCGTCCAGTTAAACTGTTTTCGTATATAGTGCATAATACTCCTGAAACTATTATTTTATTGAGAAGTTTGTTTGTAGATATTATTAATTTTTCAGAAAAAGTATCACCTGTTTTCACACCTGACAATTTGGTTGATAACAACCCATTAATGTATAGATTTAATGATACAAATAATTAAATTACATAAAAAATTTGGTAAATTAACTGTTTTAGACGGATTGGATCTGGAAATTAAAACCGGTGGAATATTTGCCATATTAGGTCCGAATGGATCGGGAAAAACTACTTTGATAAAAAGTGTTTTAGGAATGGTAATTCCAAATTCGGGAGAGATCAACATTGATAATAAAACTGTTTTAAAAAAATGGGAATACCGTAACCAAATTAATTATTTGCCTCAAATCGCAAATTTTCCAGCCAATCTTACAGTTAATGAGTTGATTTCAATGGTTAAAAATTTACGGCCTAAAGAAGCTAATGATACAGATTTGATTGATCTCTTTGGATTAGAATCTTTTTTAGATAAAAAATTGGGTAATTTATCAGGAGGAACCAAGCAAAAAGTTAATATAGTTTTGACATTTATGTTTGATAGTGATCTGATTATTTTAGATGAACCAACTACCGGATTAGATCCTATTTCGTTAATTCATTTAAAAGAAATTATTCAAAAAGAAAAAGAAAAAGGAAAAACCATTTTGATAACAACCCATATTATGAGTTTTGTTGAAGAAGTTGCTGATGAAATTGTGTTTTTATTGGATGGTGAAATTTATTTTAAAGGGAGTATTGAAAGTTTAAAAACACAAACCAATCAAACAGATTTAGAACATGCTATTGCTCATTTAATGTTAAAAGAAAATGTTTAAAATATTAAAATATAGTTTTTTTGATTTAATGCGTAGTCGATGGAGTTACGTGTATTTTATCTTTTATTTGGCTTTAGGATTTGTGTTATTATTTTTAAATAATGATATAAATAAAGCAATAATTACTCTCTTGAATATTATTATTGTTTTAACGCCATTAATTGGAACCATATTTGGAGTAATGTATTATTATAACTCTAAAGAATTTACAGAACTTTTATTGGCACAACCCATCAAACGAAGTAAAATATTTATGGGGCAGTATCTTGGAATAGCAATTTCACTTACTCTTAGTTTAGTACTGGGTTTAGGTATTCCTTTTTTAATGTACGGCCTGTTTAAATCAACTGCAATATTTGATTTTGGATTATTATTAGTGGTAGGTTCATTTCTGAATTTTATTTTTGTTGCCCTAGCTTTTAATATTGCTTTAAGCAATGATAATAAAATTAAAGGATTTGGATATGCTATTTTAATGTGGCTATTTTTAGCGGTAATTTATGATGGTTTATTTTTAATTTCACTTATAGTGTTTAATGAATATCCTTTGGATAAAGCTTCATTACTAGTTACAATGTTTAACCCAATTGATTTATCACGGATATTAATTTTATTAAAATTAGATATTTCTGCTTTGTTAGGATATACCGGAGCAGTTTTTAAAAAGTTTTTTGGAACTAATTTTGGATTGTTTATTTCATTATTTGTAATGATTTTGTGGGTAGTATTACCGGTTTGGAGGATCAATAGGAAATTACGAAAAAAAGATTTTTAAAATTAATTTTGTAATTTTTCAGAACTTGCACTACCCATACCAATAACCTGATCATATAGGTCACCAAATTTCCTATAATATACAATCACAGTATACTCATTTTCAGTTTGGTAATAAGACCCTTCAATAGCATGTGTATTTATTTGTGAATTTTCATTTATACTTACATAAGTGTAATTATAAAAACCTTGTTTTAATAATATCGTAGTTTCATAAAAGTTGGATTGGCTATTAAAATTCATTTTATTGTCATCAGTAATTTTCCAGTCATTAAAAGCACCGTAGACATAAATGTTATTATTGTTTAGATTCTCATTATATTCTAAAGCAAAATGCACAAAAGAGTAATCTCCTTCAATTGAAATATCATCAGTATCGATAGTTCGTAAAACGAAATTTCCATTTACATCAGGATAAAAAGAATAAGGTTCCTTTCCCCTAGCTTCATTATAATATAGATAGGTATTGAAAATGTCGCCCAATCTGGTTTTTGCAATATTGTTAGTAGCATTTCTTATTTCTTTAGTGTCAAAATATAAAAACTCATTTCCTGCCCAAAAAGAAATTTCATCTACATAATTATATAATAACTGAGAACCTCTAATATATTTTGGTTTGATATTTTTAATTACCGAATTCCAATCATTATTTCGATAAATAGCTACCTTTATTTCTTCATTAGGGTTGTTAAGTAATAAGTTTTGATTATTTATAATAAATTGCACATTATGTTTTTCATTAATATAAGCTATATCTCTGCTTCTGTGAGCAGTAACACCAACATTAACTTTAGATTGATAAACAATAAAACGCCGATTAAAAATAATGTTTTCATCTTCATCTAATATTGAAATTAAATAATTACCACTAATTTTTATTCTATTATTTTGATTGGGTATTTGTAATTGATAATGGGTATAGTTTTGTAAAGTGTTAAATGAATTTTCAAAATTTCTAATTCTATCTTGAGCAAAACCACTCATATATTCTGTGGAAACTATATTTGAAATCTGCCAATTGTAATCACAGTGCTCAATTTTATAGGAATAAATTTTTTCATCACCATCAATATCATCAAAAGTGAGTTCAATGGCTTCTCCTAAATATAGTATTGGAGCATAAGCATTTGGTTTTTTAGGTTTTAAAGTGATAGATTTAATATTTGAAGGAGGGTTAACAATATTTGAATTTTGCGCCCTAAGATTAGAAATAGTAAATATTGATATTAAAAATATTAAAGCACAAAATTTTAAATTGTTCATATTATTGATAATGAATAAGTTACACATTTTAAGTTATTGAAATTTAATAGAATTTGTTTAAAAATTTATATCAAATATAGTTTCAATATTACATAAATAAATGTTAAATATATGACAAACTATAAAATATTAATATTAAATTTGCTTTCTGTTAAGA
Source organism: Flavobacteriaceae bacterium (assembly GCA_030633285.1). The sequence goes on along the minus strand of DAOVTC010000074.1, from coordinate 2,667 downwards.
AACATTTGATACTCTTTTGTTTTATTAGTTAAAATTGATAAAATAAGTAGGAAAGTATAAATCTAATTTAAAGCAAATTTATGTCAACAGACATTAAGATTAAAAAAGGCTTAAAAATTAAGCTTAAAGGAGGAGCGAAAAAAAAAATATCTTCAGTAAATCGCTCAAAAATATTTGCTATAAACCCGCCGTATTTTCATGGAATCTTACCTAAGATGGCTCTTAAAGTAGGAGATAAAGTCCAAGTAGGCGATACCGTTTTTTACTCAAAACAGCAAGAACAAATTAAATTCACATCACCAGTAAGTGGTGAAATTAAAGAAATTGTTCGTGGTGCAAAGCGTAAAATTTTGTCGGTTATAATTATAGCAGATAAAGAAGATACGTTTAAAGATTTTGGTGTTAAAATTCCAAGAGATTTAGAAATTTTACAGGTTAAAGAAATGCTTTTAGAAAGTGGTTGTTGGGCATTTATAAAACAACGACCTTATGATATTATAGCAAACCCTGATGATACTCCTAAAGCTATTTTTATTTCAGCTTATGCAACAGCACCTTTATCTGCTTCACATGAGTTTATTTTAGAAGGAAGAGAAAAAGAATTTCAAGCAGGAGTAGATGCCTTATATAAATTAACTGGAGGGAAAGTACATCTTTCAATTGATGCAAGCTCTTCATCATTTTTAAATAATATAGAAAGTATAAGACTTCACAAAGTAAGCGGATTGCATCCTGCAGGTAATGTAGGTGTGCAAATTTCAAAAGTTGACCCGATTAATGCAGGAGAAAAAGTATGGGTTATAAGTCCACAAAATGTTGCAAATATTGGAACTTTGTTTTTAACAGGTAAGTACAATCCGACGAAAGTAGTTGCATTAGTAGGTGCACAAGTTGAAAATCCACAATATTATAAAGTCCTTCAAGGAACACTAATTAGCGATTTGGTTGAAGGAAAATTATTGAATGAAAACAATAGAATTATCAATGGAGATGTTTTAGCAGGAACAATAACTGCTAATGATGAAGCAATTGGTTTTTACGACGATGAAATTTCGGTATTACCAGAAGGAGATCATTATAGCTTTTTTGGTTGGATGCCATTTTTTGGAAATAACAAATTTAGTATGTCTCGTACTTTCTTTTCATTTTTAACGCCAAATAAAGAATATAATTTGGATACCAATTTGAACGGAGAAGATCGTGCAATGGTTGTTACCGGAGAAATGGAAAAAGTAATGCCAATTGATATTTACCCTATGCAATTACTAAAAGCGACATTGATAGGAGATATTGAAAAAATGGAAAATTTAGGAATTTACGAAGTAGCTCCTGAAGATTTTGCTTTAATTGATTTTGTAAGTTCTTCTAAAATTGAAGCTCAAGATATTATACGTCAAGGTTTAGATTTAATGATTAAAGAAGTAGGTTAAATGGATTTTTTAAGAAAACAAATAGATAAAATTAAGCCTCACTTTGAAAAAGGAGGTAAGTATGAAAAATTTGCTCCCGCTTTTGGCGGAATTGAAACTTTTTTATATGTCCCAAATCATACTACAAAAACGGGTGCACATATACGTGATGGTGTTGATTTAAAAAGAGTAATGATGATTGTGGTGTTGGCTTTAGTGCCAGCACTTTTATTTGGTACTTGGAATATAGGTTACCAAAACTTAGGCGATGGTCATAGTTTTTGGGAGTATTTTAGCTTTGGTGGAGTTAGAATTTTACCAATGATTATCATTTCTTATGGAGTTGGTTTAGGAATTGAGTTTGCTTATGCAATATTTAGAGGCCACTCAGTTAATGAAGGTTATTTGGTAACGGGATTGTTGATTCCACTAATTATGCCAATTGACATGCCTTTATGGATGTTGACAATATCAGTAATATTTGCTGTAATAATTGGTAAAGAAGCATTTGGCGGAACAGGAATGAATATTTTAAATCCAGCCTTAGTAGCACGTGCTTTTGCGCTTTTTTCTTATGCTCCATTTATGTCGGGTAACACAGTTTGGGTTGCTGATTCTGTGGCCGATGGTGTTTCTGGAGAAACTCTTTTAGGAACATTGGGTGCAAATCAAATGCCTAGTACCAGTGTTTATGATATGTTTATGGGATTTATGCCTGGTTCAGTAGGTGAAACGTCTGTTTTGATGATTTTAATAGGTGCTGCATTTTTACTCTTTACAGGAATAGCAAGTTGGAGAATTATGATTTCTTCAATAATAGGAGCATCTATAATGGGCTTTATCTTTAATTTAATAGGTAGTGAAACCAATGCCTTGTTCAACTTTCCTTGGTGGCAACACTTATTAGTTGGAGGTTTTGCTTTTGGTATTGTATTTATGGCAACTGACCCGGTAACGGCAGCGCAAACTACCAAAGGAAAATGGATTTATGGATTTTTAATTGGTGTATTTGCTGTTTTAATTCGTGTAATAAACCCAACGCTACCAGAAGGTATGATGATGGCAATTTTATTAATGAATGTATTTGCTCCAACCATTGATCATTATGTGATAGAAAGCAATATTAAAAAAAGAAAAAAACGTTTACTAAAAGTTAAAGCGTAATTATTATGGATAGAAATAGTAATGCATATACATTTATTTTTGCAATTGTTATGATTGTTATAGTTGCTGCCGGATTGGCTTTTACAGCAACTAC
>DAOVTC010000067.1 GCA_030633285.1 Flavobacteriaceae bacterium | reverse complement strand
GTTTCACAAATATAGCTTAAAATAGTATAAAAACGCTCTTTAGCATTAGGATTTGATATATTTACTATATGATGGTATGAGTCATAAAACATAGGTCTGATCAAATGATTTAAGCCGCTATCAACACTTGCGAATACAGTAGATGTTGTTTGCTTGACCACATTTACATTTACCAAAAATTTCCCTGCTTCACTTACCAAAAATTTCCCTGGTTCAAACATTAAAGTGAGGTCTTTTTCAACGTCTTTACAAAAATCATTAAACCTTTTAGATAATTTTACGCCTAATTCTTCAATATCAGTTTGAATATCATCTTCTTTGTAGGGAACTTTAAATCCACTACCAAAATCAATATATTCTAAATCTTTAAAAGTAGCTGCAGCATTAAATAAAATTTCAGTAGCACGTAAAAACGCATCAACGTCATAAATATCTGAGCCTGTGTGCATGTGAATTCCATTAATAAGCATACCTGTGTTCTCAACAACACGATGTATAAGTGGTAACTGGTGTATAGAAATTCCAAATTTAGAATCAATATGGCCAACGGATATTTTACTATTTCCACCAGCCATAATATGTGGATTCATACGAATACAAACTGGAGTTTTAGGATATTTTTGTCCGAATTGCTCTAAAATTGAAAGATTATCAATATTGATTTGTACGCCCAAATCTTTGGCTTGTTCAATTTCTTCAAGTGAAACACCATTTGGTGTAAAAATAATATCTTGAGGATCAAATCCTGCTTTTAAGCCTAATTGTACTTCTTGAACAGAAACGGTGTCTAAACCTGAATTTAAAGATTTGAAAAGCTTTAAAATACTTATATTAGAAAGTGCTTTCATTGCGTAATTAATCTTTAAGTGCTTCACACCAGAAAAAGCTTTAGTCATTCGTTTGTATTGTGACTTGATTTTCTCAGCATCATAAACATATAAAGGACTTTCGTATTTTTCAATTAATGATAATAATAATTCTCTATCCATTTTAGTACTAATTTTTGAATTTGGTTTAGAATAAAAAAGTCTTAAATAAAAACATTCAAGACTTTTATAATTTTTTATAAAGTTTGACTAAGATAAATACTTCTTGGCAGTTTTTTCAGCTATTTTAATGATTACTTCAGTAGCTTTTTGTATAGATTCTACAGGTACATATTCATAACGACCATGAAAATTATGACCACCTGCAAAAATGTTAGGGCAGGGCAGTCCTTTATATGATAATTGAGATCCATCAGTACCACCACGTATGGCTTTTATTAAAGGTTTTATACCTAAATCTTTCATGGCTTCTTCAGCAATGTCAACAATATGCATAACAGGTTCAATTTTTTTACGCATATTAAAATATTGATCTTTCATTTCAACTTGTATTGTGTCTGCACCTAGTGTTTTGTTCATTTTATCGGCAAGATCTTGAAATTGTTTTTTTCTTTTAAGGAATAGATCCATATCATGATCTCGAATAATGTATTCTAACACTGTTTTTTCAACTTCCCCTTCCATTCCATGTAAATGGAAAAAGCCTTCATAACCTTCTGTTGTTTCAGGAGTTTCATTTTTAGGTAAGCCATTGATGAAATCGGCTGCAATTGACATTGAATTTATCATTTTTCCTTTTGCATATCCTGGATGAACAATTTTACCGTTAATTATCACTTTTGCACCAGCAGCATTAAAATTTTCATATTCCAACTCGCCAACTGTACTTCCATCCATGGTATAAGCCCATTCTGCACCAAATTTATCAACATCAAATTTATGAGCACCTTTACCAACTTCTTCATCAGGAGTAAAACCAACTCTAATTTTACCGTGTTTAATCTCAGGATGTTGGATTAAGTATTCCATAGCAGTCATAATTTCAGTAATACCAGCTTTGTCATCTGCACCCAATAGAGTATTGCCATCAGTAGTAATAAGAGTTTGCCCTTTGTACATCAATAAATCTTCAAAATAATCTGGTGAAAGAACTATATTTTCTTTAGCATTTAATATGATATCTTTTCCATCATAATTCTTATGAATTTGTGCTTTGACATTGGTTCCTGAATAATCGGGACTAGTATCAATATGGGCAATAAACCCTATTGTAGGTACTTTAAAATCAACATTACTAGGTAAAGTTGCCATTACATAAGCATGTTTATCAATGCTCACATCTTGCATGCCAATTTCCTTTAATTCTTCAACTAAAAGTTTAGCTAAATTCCATTGTTTGTCAGTACTAGGAAATTCAGGGTTATTAGGATCTGATTGTGTGTCAATACTAATATATTTTATAAAGCGATTTGTTATGTTTTGCATGATTTATATTTTTATCAAAAATATTAAATCTATTCTATAATAAACAAAAAAAGAGGCTGTTTATTAACAGCCTCTTTTAAATTTATTTTTAATAAGTTTAGTTTACTTTACAAACAGTAGCATTAGGTATAAAATAGGTATCCCAACTATTATAGAAACCAGGCCAAGGTAATTTTTCAAAAGTATTTTGACTAGAGTTCCAGTAATCACTGGTAACATTATAATTGTAATAACCATTTACAGGATCTAAATCAGTAGGGTTTTTAACATTACTTAAATATAAATCAGCATCTGATAACTCATAAGCAGTATTGGTTATAACATATTTAATCGTAGTAAATAATTCCATACCATCACCAACTCCTTCAGAAAACAAATAAATATCTACATAACCAACTTCAAGGGTATTAGCGTTTGTTGTTGGATTAATATTACAGTTATCTACTTTTGCGTATAGCGGAAGAATATAGTGATTGTCTTGTTGTACATAAAAATTAAATTCATTTGACCAACCAGCATTTATATTTTGATCGCTATCGGTATAAGTAAAACAATAAGATCTATCTGTACTTGATGTATTATAAGCAAAAGTGTTTAAACAATTATCTTCTCCTATATTATCATCACTATTGTCGTCATAGTTATCATCATTATCATCGTTGTTATCGTCATTGTTGTCATCATCATCATTACCATCGTCATCGTCATCGTTATCGTCACTGTCGTCATTATTATCATCACATTCTTGTTTGCAAGTATTTGAATACCAACCCCAACGGCTTCCAGAGAACGTATTTTCTCCAAAACCAAATGCTGTTTCAGAAGATGTAACTTTTCCATTTTCTTTTTTTACTACAACTGCATGCGAAGCGATAACAAAACACGATTCTAAATTATCAAGAGGTATAGTAAAAGTATAATTTTGTGTTTGACCATGATCTCCATGATATGGAAAATGACCAATTATTGGGTTTCCACCTCCGTTTAATGGTAAGTTTTCTTCAGAGCCCACATACAAATGAGTTTCAGTTAACCACCAATTTCCAATAACATTATAAGTGATAAAAAGGTTGATTTCATCATTTGAAACTGTAACTGTACCAACATCAATATGTTGACCGGCAAAAAGAGTAGTAACGCTTGTTTCACCACAACTGTTGTTTTCAATTTCCTCTTTAGTAGAGGTAGTAGGTTCTAAAATAATTTGATTGTCTTTATCAATTGTAATACTTGCATCGATTGATTCCAGTGAGTTCATTTCAATTTGTTGTTCACAAGAATAAAATGCAATAAACAATAAGATAAAACTAAATAATAGAGTAAACTTTTTCATAGCAAGAAAGAGTATTAAAAATTATAGTTATAAATCGTTATTTATTTAAACGAAATAAAGGCGATTTTATTTTAAATAAAATTGCCAATTTATTATCATTCAATAAAAGTAATGTCTTTAAATAAAGAAATTGATGTACAGATGCGTTCTTCAATAAATTCATTGCCATAAATTTTTGTTGTTAGTGTATAATACTCATCTGCTTTATATTTTATAAAAATTTGTAAAAAATGATAGTCATGATTTGAGTTTTTACCTTGAGAAAGAATGTAATAGCTTGATAGTTTTTTAAATTTTCCATATCCTGATTTCACTACTTTTAAATGTTCTTTACCTTTTAAAACTTGAATAACTTTTTGTTCAAAATCATTATTAAACACCAATTCTCCTTGATGCCAAGTAATGTCAACTATATAGGTTTCTGTTAATCGTTTAGTCGTATCTGCACTATAAAGTTCTGATTGAAATTCATCATAGTATAATTCTGTATTCCAGCTTTTTGGAATATTTATTTTAAAATGTTTTAAAACATCTGTATATTCTTTTGTTTTAGAAAAATTGGTTGTCCCCTTGCAATTAAAAACTTCTGTTAAATCTTCTTTTTGACAGCTTATTAAAGTTAAAAATAGAATAAGAATTATAAAAAATTGTTTCATTGTTAAATTGTTTTAGGAGTAATACTTAAATAAGTTTATATTAATGTAGGTTCATTTTGGCAATTTTGTTATTTCCCGAAAGCCAAGCCGTATGTTTATTTATAAAACGAAGACTAAAATAACCTTCGGAACTTAATTTTATCCATGATTTTCCATTATCATTAGAAAAGAAGATACCTTCAGTAGAAACAGCTACAATTTCTTTTCCTTGAGTATCAGGCACATATTGAACACAACTTATATAGCCAGGAATAGATTCATTAGCAATCAACTCCCAGGTTTTACCACCATCATTTGTAATTGCTTTTGCTGCATTCGGATCAGATTTATTTTCCCAATTTCCTCCCATGATAATACCTTTATTCTCATCATAGAAGTCAACACAATAAATTCCTGTCATTTTACCGCCTTGAATGATTGGAGTATCATAAACATTCCAATTTTTACCAAAATTATTGCTATGAAAGACTCTTGCTTTTTCACCACCGGTAACTAGCCAAGCATTGTTTTTTATGACAGCAATGTTTGTGTTGCTTGCTGCAAAAGCAGCTTCTCCTTCAAATAGCTCGAGTATTTTGTTACAATTCAATTTATGCCATGAATTCCCTCCATCATTGGTTAATACAATTGATAAACAACTTTCTGTTGGATCTCCCATAGCCAAACCGTTTTGTTTATTAAAAAAGGTCATAGAGTCATAAAAAACTGATTCATGATTCTCTTGATAAACTATTTCAGGTTTCCCCATTTTGGGACTAAAAGCATTGATTTTGTATAAAATAGCTGGATTTTCTATATTCAAAATAAAGATGAATTCACCATTAAAAGCTATGGAACGAAAGTTTAATGATTTTTTATTTTGAGAAATTGAATCAACTTGTATTTTAGAATTAATAATTCTTCCAAATTTACCTCGTGATCCTGCAAACCAAACCGTAGAATCATTTACGACTTCTATAGCCCTAATACTCGTATTATTAATTTCAAATACCTTAAGGTTAATATTTTTATTTTGTGCTGTTATTTGAAATATGGTAAAAAAGAATAATATATATAGACCTGTGATTTTAATCATGATTGTTATTAATAATTTTTCAAATGTAATTTTTTTCTAAAAATAAGACTAAATATATTGTAATAAATATTATAGAATGAAAGCATTAGTTATTTCAGGAGGAGGAAGCAAAGGCGCATTTGCTGGAGGTGTAGCTCAATTTTTACTTGAAGAAAAGAAAAATAAATACAATTTATTTATAGGTACTTCAACTGGTAGTTTAATGGTTACTCATTTGGCTTTAGGTAAAGTGAAAGAGTTAAAAACTTTATATTCAAGTGTTTGTCAGAAAACGATTTTTAGTAACTGTCCATTTAAAATTAAAAAAGTAAACAACTATAAAACTGTAAGTATCAATCATTTTAATACATTGTTGAGTTTTATTAGGGGGAGTAAAACTTTTGGAGAAAGTTTTAATTTAAAGAAATTAATTGATAATAATATTTCAGATGAATATATACAGCTGGTTAAAGAATCAAATAAAAATGTATTTGTAACTGTTTCAAACTTGACACTCAATCAAGTAGAATTTAAATCTTTGAAAGAAAATAGCTATGAAGATTTTAGAGATTGGATTTGGGCTTCGAGTAATTATGTGCCTTTTATGAGTTTATTGGTGAAAAATCATTTTGAATATGCAGATGGAGGATTTGCAAATTTAGTACCTATTGAAGAAGCGATTAAACAAGGCGCTACAGAAATTGATGCTATAATATTAGAAACGGAAGTTACCCAACTTAATCGATTGCCTTCAAGAAACCCTTTTTCTCTTACTTTAAATTTATTTGATTTTATGAAGAATCACATTGAAATTCATAATATTTCTATAGGAAAATTAGCTGCAAAACATAAAAATGT
>DAOVTC010000159.1 GCA_030633285.1 Flavobacteriaceae bacterium | reverse complement strand
TTTTGGAGGTAATTTTGGTACAGAAACCCAATTTGTTGGACCAAATCCAACTCGTTCTGCACAAATAAAATACTATTTAAAAAAGCGTCATACTTTTGGTAAAATGACCATGGAGATTCAGGATAAGGATGGAAATACGGTTACAGAACTTGGTCCTGGTAAATCAAAAGGCATCAATATTGTAAACTGGAATTACAAAATTAAACAACCTAAAGTTGCCAAAGGAAAAACATTTAGTTTTGGAGGCTTTACTTCACCTAAAGTTGAAGCTGGAACTTATAAAGTCGTTATGAAAAAAGGTAAAGAAACCTACGAACATAATGTTGAATTAATTTATGACCCTAAATCAAATTTAACTGCAAATGATAGAGCTTTAAAACACAAAACAACAATGAAAATGTATGATATGACACAAGATTTAGCATACATGGTTTATGAATTAGATGCTATTTTAGAAAAAGCTCAAAAGAAAAAAACGATTGCAGCTCTAACTAAATTAAAAGAGTCTTTAGTAATTACAACAGGAGATAACTATGTTGGTTCTGCCGAACCTCAATTAAGAGAAAAAATGGCAGATTTATACAGTAAAATTGCAAATAGTTATGATAAACCTTCAAGTGCTGAATTAGAAAATTTAAGTATTATTGAAGATCGCTTTTCTAAAGCTAAAAATGACTATGCTAAGATTAAAAAGAAAGTAAAATTCTTAGATGAATTAGATTTAAAATCATTTGAAGAATTTGTAAAATAATTTTTGGAAAACTGAATTTGTTTCAGTTTCTCATCATTAATATAAAATGTCATTTTAAACTTGTTTTAGGATGACATTTTTTTATTCTTTACTTTCAATTATTTTTCGTACTCTTTTTAAATCTTCAATAGTATCAACTGCAATAGTTTCAGATTCTGTAATCTCTACTCTAATTTTTTTTCCATTTTCTAACCATCTATTCTGTTCTAAAGATTCAGCTATTTCTAAAGAGGTTTGGTGTAGCGTTGCAAACTCTCTCAATGCTTTAGGTGTATAAGCGTACATGCCTACATGCTTATAAAATAAGTGTTTATTCTGCCAGTTTGATTTTTCAGCATCTCTTACAAAAGGAATAACCGAACGACTAAAATAAAGTGCATTATTAAATTTATCTAGCACTACATAAACACCTCCTTCAAATAGGTCTTCTTTTTCTTTAACAGGAATTACTAAGGTTGCCATTTCTGTCTCCTCATCAATAAAACATGCTTCCAAACTTCTAATTTGATCTGGTTTCAGTAATGGTTCGTCTCCTTGAATATTCACTACAACATCAAATTTTACACCTGATTGAGAAGAAAAAACTTCATAAGCTTCTAAACAACGATTTGTACCAGTGTTATGTTCTAAAGATGTCATAACCACATTACCACCAAACTCTTTAACCGCTTTTTCAATTCGCTCATCATCAGTAGCAACTAAAACATATTTTAATGCTTTTTTAGCTTGTTCATAAACATGCTGAATCATGGGTTTTCCACAAATATCTATTAATGGCTTTCCTTCTAATCTGGTAGAACCATATCTGGCAGGAATAATTCCTAAAACATTCATTTATTTTAATTTTTAGCAAATATAATTGTTTTTATTAGCTTGATTACCTTATAAATAATTAAGATTCTCCATTGCATAGGAATGATTATGATATCACAAACAAATTTATATTAAATAGCAAACAATCAAAAAAATATTACTAATTTTGCGCCCTGCTTCGAGAAAGTAGAATTTAAACATTAATAACTTAGGTCGAGAACCTAAAAATTTTAAAAAAATATGTCAGTAAAAATTAGACTACAAAGACACGGGAAAAAAGGAAAACCATTTTATTGGGTGGTTGCAGCCGATGCTCGTTCAAAACGTGATGGTAAATCATTAGAAAAATTAGGAACTTACAATCCTAATACTAACCCAGCAACTATTGAATTAGATATGGATGCTACCGTTAAATGGTTACAAAATGGTGCACAACCTACAGATACAGCAAGAGCTCTATTATCGTACAAAGGTGCTATGTTAAAAAATCATTTAGCAGGAGGTGTTAGAAAAGGTGCTTTAACTGAAGAGCAAGCTGAAGAAAAATTTCAAACTTGGTTAGATGAAAAAACTGCAAAAATTTCTGATAAAGAAAATAAATTAGCAAAAGCTCAAGAAGATGCTAAAACAAAAGCTTTAGATATTGAAAAAGAAGTAAATGCTAAACGTAAAGCTGTTGTTGTTGAAGCTGAAAATGAAGCTGTTAAAGCAAAAGCTGATGCAAAAGCTGCTAAAGAAGCTGCTGCTAAGGCAGAAGAAGAAACTGAAGATAAGGGACCTCAAACTATAGATGAAGTTGCTGAAGAAGCTAAAGAAGAAGGGAAATAAGTTCTCCTTTTATATACTTTTTAAAAACCTGATATTAATTTATCAGGTTTTTTTATTTTAAATTTGTAAAATATTTATCATAATTATCATGCAAAAAGAAGATTGTTTTTACCTTGGAAAGATTGTTAAAAAATATAGTTTTAAAGGTGAAGTTATTTTAAAGTTAGATACAGACCAACCTGAATTATACCAAAATATGGATACTGTATTTTTAGATTTTAAAAATAAATTAATTCCTTTTTTTATTGAAAAAAGCCTATTACAAAAAGGGAATCAATTACGTGTTCAATTTGAGGATATGTATTCAGAAGCTGATGCTGATACTATTTTAAAAACAGATGTTTATTTACCTTCAAATTTACTACCTAAACTTACAGGTAATAAATTTTACTATCACGAAGTAATTGGATTTACTTTGGAAGATGTGAATTTTGGAATAGTTGGTGAAATTACTTCAATAAATGATTCTACTGCTCAAGCTTTGTTTGTGATTGGAAAAGACGATACTGAAATCTTGGTTCCTATGATTGATGATTTTATTCAAAAAATTGATCGAAAAAATAAAAAGGTTATTGTAGAAACCCCTGAAGGTTTGATTGAAATGAATATAAAATGAGCTGTAAGCAAAAATAAAATTCATAATCAAAATACTCAATGCCACAATATGAATAATAAGCCATTTCATTTTAAACAGTTCACAATCCATCAAGATAAAACTGCTATGAAAGTTGGAACTGATGGAGTTTTGTTAGGCGCTTGGACTACTCTTTACAAAAGTAGTAATAGCATTTTAGATATAGGAACAGGAACCGGATTAATTGCTCTACAGTTAGCACAGAGAAGTGATTGTGAGACTATTGATGCCTTAGAAATTGAACCCAATGCTTATGAACAAGCTGTAGATAATTTTGAAAATAGTGATTGGGGTGATAGATTATTTTGTTACCATGCTTCTTTACAAGAATTTTTGAATGAAGTTTATGAAAAGTATGATTTAATTATTTCCAATCCACCATATTATAATGACACATTTAAAAAACTAGATAAAAACAGAGCACTTGCTCGCCATACTGAAGATTTACCTTTTTCTATTTTACTCTCCGCT
>DAOVTC010000077.1 GCA_030633285.1 Flavobacteriaceae bacterium | reverse complement strand
AGCAAGGCTTGGAGCAAGAGTTACAGGCGTTGATTTATCTGATAAAGCAATTGAAAAAGCTAAAGGACTTGCTAAAAAAATAAATATTGAAGCTGATTTTATTTGTTGTGATATTTATGATTTACCCAAATATTTAAACAAACAATTTGATATTGTTTTTACGAGTTATGGTACAATTGGTTGGTTGCCAGATTTAAATAAGTGGGGACAAATTATTTCAAGATTTTTAAAACCAAAAGGTATTTTTGTCTTCGCAGAATTTCACCCTGTAGTATGGATGTTTGATGATAATTTTGATAAAATTGGCTATAATTACTTCAATTCTGGAGCAATTGTTGAAACAGAAACGGGAACTTACGCTGACAGAGATGCTAATATCACCCAGGAATATGTAATGTGGAACCATGGAATAGGTGAAGTGTTAAATAGTTTGATAAGTAACGGAATTGAAATTAAATCATTTGATGAGTTTGACTATTCACCTTACGATTGTTTTAATAAAACTGTAGAATTTGAACCTAAAAAATACAGAATTAAACATTTAAACAATAAAATACCTATGGTTTATGCAATTAAAGGAATAAAGAAAAGTAATGACTAAGTCTTAATCATAAATTGAATAAAAAAAAACCTATTCATTTATTGAATAGGTTTTATTATTTAGATTAGATTTTTCTTTTAGTAACCATAGTGTCTGTGTTCTGACCATCTAACTCTTTTACAATTTTTATAATTTGTAAAATATTCATTTTCTCTTGATTCTGTTGCTGTACTGTATATTGAAGTTCTCATGATTTTAAGTTTTAAAGGTTAATACTTATTTTTAATGACCATATTGTCTATGATTTGACCATTGCATTCTTTTGGTGTTTTTGAAATTTGAAAAAAATGTATTTCTTCTGTTTTCTGTCGGTGTGTTAAAGATTGAAGTTTTCATAATGTTTATTTTTTTAGTTTGTTATTTTTTTATGTTTATACTTTATAGACGCATACAGTTTAAATTTGTTACAGTACTATGTTAAACAAAGTACTATATTAACAATTATTTAACATTATAATGTTTAAAAACAGTGGAGTAGGGGTTTAAAAAAAATAGAATAGATTATTAATTATATTTAGTATAACTAAAAACATAGGATATAAATATTGTAAAATAATTAATTCTTTAAATTTTAAATTCATAATAACATAATACCAAGTACATTTTAAAAATCAAATAATATTTTAAGTTTGTATACTTCAGTTTTAATTTTTTAAGTTCATTGCTAATAAAATAAATGTTATAAATATGTAATTTTAGAGAAATCAATTACTCTATTTTAAGTTTTTATTGTTTTATTTGCATATCTTCTGTATCATTTAAAAAAGTACTAGATGAATGTATTGATATTATCTCTTTTTTCTGGAATTAATATAGCTTTTGCGATTATGAGTTTTTTCATCTGGAAAAATAATAAAACTATGATGCTATACTTATACTTTGGTGTTTTTAGTTTGTTTTCGGGATTTTATTTTCTACTTATTGGTTTTTCTACCGTTTTACATATAAATATATTTAAATTCATAATATTTTGTGCTGCAATTTATTATGGAATATTTCCTTGGCTTATTTTCGAAATAATAGATAAAAAGAAAAGAATATATTCTTTTATATTATCGTTAATTTTTGCTTTGGCTTTTTTGGTTTTAATAATTAATTCAGAAGGAAGCAATTTTGAAGTCTGGCAAATAATAGCGCATATTGGGCTCATAGGGCTTTTTATTGTTGTTATATATGCTTCAATCACTTTGATTAAAAGTAAAAATAAAGGAGCTAATGAATTCTTAATCTTGGCAATTGTATTTATTCTCTTAGGATTCGAGGAAATACTAACCCATTATACTGGTTATAAATTTCTTACTAAATATATAACTTGGGTTACTCCTTTAGATATTTACCCCATATTATTTACTTTGATTCTTGGCACAAGATTTTCTAATGATTTTTATTCTAAGAATAAGCTTAAAATGAAACTTATTGAAAGTGATTTAAAAGAAAAACAACTACAATTGATGGAGTTTGAGAAAATTAAATTGCAGGAAGACATCCAATATAAAACAATGGATCTGACCAATTTCGGGATCGAAATAACAAAAAATAGAGCATTTATACAGTCATTATACACCAAATTACTTAAAATCAAAGAATTGACAAAAAGTGATACTCATGATCTAAATGAGGTTTTAAAAAGTATAAAATCTAGATTAATCATCAATAAGGATCTAAATTACTTTAACGGGAATGTTAAAAAAATAAATCACGCATTTAGATCTAAGTTAAAAGAAACATTTCCTATCTTAACTACTAATGAAATACATTTAGCCTGTCTCTTAAGATTAAATTTAAATACCAAAGAGATAGCAATCATCAAAAATATTTCACCAAATTCTGTAAAAGTACTAAGATATCGACTTCGTAAAAAGATGGACATGAAAACATCAATTAATTTATCAGATTTTTTAAATAGTATTAACTAGTTTTTTAGCTGTTTCTACTTTATGTATACTTAAAGATTACCATCCAAGGCTTCTAGAATAGATTTATTAAAATATATTTGATGGAATATAAACTAGAATAAATGTCAACATTTTATAAATATTTATTACTTACCTGCATTACCGTTTTAACCACTACAATATCATCAAATGGACAGTCATTGAATATGCCAGCAGAAGGTTACTCAAATACATTTGGAACTGCTGTTAGTGGTGGTGTATTTTTAGATAAAGATGCTGTTTTCTGGGGATTTGCAGTAGATTATTCTAAAGTTATTAAAGAAAACTGGATTATTAATATATCTTTTGGCTACGACAAAGAGTTTTCTAAAAAGAAAGACCAAGAAGAGTCCGTAGTCAATACTTTAACACCAAGCTTAGCAATAGGTTATGCGTTAAATAGAAGAATTGCTATGGGGCTTGGTTTAGGAAAAGGGATTTTTGATGATGATAATGAAGATAAACATTTCCAGTTCAATAAAAATGGAGGATGGACAATTGGTTTGATTGGAGTTTACTCTTTTTATCAAAAAGGTCCGCATAGCTTTGATATTTCTGGTGGAATTGAAAGAGGTCTATCTTCACCTGAAACTGACCTTACCTTAGAATTTGGTTATGGCTATAGTTTTTAATTGACTTCAAAAATTACTATTACAGTTTTTGTTTTTCTATTAACATTTTTTAAGAAAGTTTACCTTAAGTACACTTATTAAATTTTGTTTTATATTAGTTTGACTTAACTTTGTTAAAGGCTATGTATCTTTAATTTTAAATCTTTTATTATGAAAAAACTACAAACAAGAGTTAAGAGATCAATACTATTACTGATTATAATTTTAATGTCAAGTCATTTTTTTTATGGGCAGAATATTGATACAACTAAGAATCCAATTTTAACAGATAACTTTTTGATAGGTGTAGGTATATTTAATCCTCTAAAAAAAGTAAATATTAGTGCTGAAGGTTCCATTCCTACAGCTGAATATATAGATAATGATCTTGACTTTGATAATGGGTTTGGACTTAATGATTTTGAAACCACATTTACGTTTGATTTTATGTGGCGTTTTTCAAAATCGAATAAATGGTCACTAAGAGCTGAATATTTTAAAATTAGCAATACAGAAAAAGCTGTATTAGAAGAAGATGTAGAATGGGAAGATTTAATTTTTAGAGAAGGTACCTCTGTAAAAGGTGGGTTTGGTTTGGCATTGTATAAAATTTTTATTGGTAGAGTAATATCAACGGGAGATAAACATGAGTTAGGAGGAGGATTAGGTGTTCATGCTTTAGATGTTAGTGCTTTTATAGAAGGAAACGCAGGAATTAATGATGATGAAATAGAATTTGAAAGAAGTGAGGTTTCTGTTGTAGCTCCATTACCAAATATTGGTTTTTGGTATTTCTATGCTCCAACCGAGAAACTTTCGTTTACTGCAAAATTGGATTGGTTTGGAATATCAATAGGAGATTTTGGAGGAAGCTTATGGAATCTTAGCCCGGGTGTTAATTATCAGGTATATAAAAACATTGGCTTAGGCGCGAGTTATAAGTTTTTTCGAGTAGATATTGATGTTGATAAAGATGATTGGAAAGGTAATTTTAATATGTCTTTTAGTGGGCCAGCATTAACTATTAATTGGTATTTTTAATAGGTGAATATTAAACATGGGTAATAACAAAATTACTATAATTTTTATATTATGTTCTTTGATTTATTTTACTGGATATTCTCAGGAATTAGAACCCAGAGCAATGACAAATTTACCTGTGGGTACTAATTTTTTAATAGGTGGTTATGGTTTTGCAAAAGGTAATATGTTGTTAGATCCTGCTTTACCAATTGAAGACCTAAATTCAAATATTCATAGTGGGTTTTCGGCCTATGTACGATCTATAAATCTCTTTGGATTATCTGCTAAAGTTGACGCAATTATCCCATATGTTCTAGGTGATTGGGAAGGTACTATTAATGATGTAGGAGGATATAGAACTCAAAATGGCTTTGGAGATCTGCGCGTTAGATTTTCTTTTAATTTTTTAGGATCTAAGGCCATGAATGTTTCTGATTTTACAAATTATAAACCTGAGAATGTTTCAGGAATTAGTGTACAAATTATTGCACCAACAGGAGATTACAATCCAGATGAATTGATAAATATAGGTTCAAATCGTTGGGCTTTTAAAACGCAATGGGGATTTGCAAGAAATATTAATAAATGGATTATTGAATCTTATGTTGGCTTGTGGGTTTTTACAAATAATACAAACTTTTTAAACGGAAATGAATTGTCGCAAAAACCACTTTACACTTTTAAAATGCATGTAATTCGAGAATTACCAAAAAATATGTGGGCAGCATTGAATGTTGGATATGGAATTGGTGCTAAAACAGAAGTGAATGGTATACCAAGAGATACAGAAATTTCAACAGCAAGATTGGGCTTGATTTATGCCGTACCCATTGCAAAAAAACATACGCTTAAGTTCACTTATCTTTCTGGTATTCGATTTAAAAAGGGACCTGATTTTGATTCAGTTTCCCTGAGTTATCAATATAGGTGGAACAAACAGAAATAATAATATTAATAATAAATCAATAAATTAAATTTAAAACAATGAAAACAAAGTACTTATTTTTTATAACAATCTTATTAATTGGATTTAATATGCAGGCCCAAGAAGAAGAGAAATCTGATGAAACTGCCCTGCAAGATGAGCAAGATCGTGCATCAAAAGCTATGGATGCTACTGCTACACAGTGGAGCTTTCAATTGGCCTATCAAATGATGCCAGATTATCATACAGGTAAATTGAGCGACGGAATAACCGATCGCCCTCCTGGACTTGATAATTATATGCAATTGCGTATTGTAGCTCCGGTTCCGTTAAAATCGATGACAATTCTACCTCGGGTTACTTTTCGCCATTACGAAGATCTTAAGAATAAGAAATCTGGATTTGGTAATACAGAAATTTTTGCACTCATAATTCCTAAAGCTACGGATTGGGGTACAGGTAGAGCGGGTATTGGTCCATTAATTACAACTCCCGGAAATAAAGATGTCGCAAAAGATGAATGGGGTTATGGTTTTAGTGCTGCAATAGTTAACAATAGTGGACAATGGTTTTATGGTTTGCTTTTTACACAATCATGGCGTAGTGTTGATCCAAATGCACTACAGCCAATTCCGCTAATTGCATCGGAAGACGACAGTTCATCTAATATAAACCCATTGGGTATAGCTCCATTTTTAGCTTATAGATTTGGCACAACCGGAATGTATGTTCAAACCGCTGATATAGTTGCATTATATGACTGGAATACCAAAGGGTTTTATT
>DAOVTC010000037.1 GCA_030633285.1 Flavobacteriaceae bacterium | reverse complement strand
ATACTTAATAGATTATTTTTTAGAATGGTAATACCAAAAAAAACCGAGATACCCCTCAAATGTTCTCGGTTTTTAAACTTACTAACTCAAAATTAATCATTACAAATGTATTTCTTTTCAATCTAAATAATGTTAACATTTATTTAAAGTATTCTTAAAAAAAAGCTAATTATTTTTACGATTAGTGAGGTAGAAATCTTTTAGACTTTTTTAGTTATTTATGTATTGATTTATAAGGTTAAAATAGTTTAAGTGAACCCTAATAACTTTTAAACAGACCCTCTTTTTTGGTATATTATACATTTTAACTTCCTTTATTATTTGCAAAACACACTTCTATTTAAAGTTCTAATATCAATAAAAACAATATATTATGAAATAATTAGTTTAATAACCTAGATAAATGCTATATCTATGAAAAAGAATAATTTATGGACGAACATGATTTATTACAGTGAAAGTATTAGAATCAAAATGTCAATAGATGAAAAACAATTATTGACAGAATTTGCTACGAAGAGCCATCAAAGTATTTCACGTTTTGTTCTTGAAGCTATTGCTGAGAAAATAGATAAATCAAAATAATAATTCTCATTTCGGGTTATTTTTCATGAAAAAAACCTGAATGTAAATCAATCAGGTTTGGTTTAATTTCAAATTTTCCCCTCAAAAAATTTGAGTAAGCGACGAATTTACATTTTTTTCATTAAACGGAATATGATTTTTATCATAAAAAAACTCATTATATTCTACTTTGATAAGTATAAAGGTCATAATACCTTCCTTTTTTATCAATAAGTTCATTATGTTTACCTCTTTCAACAATATTTCCATCTTCTATAACTAATATTTGATCTGCTTGCTGAATTGTACTTAATCTATGTGCTATTACAAAAGTGGTTCTATCTTTCATTAGTACACTTAAACTTTTCTGGATATAGGATTCACTTTCATTATCCAGATTTGAAGTAGCCTCATCTAAAATTATAATTTTAGGGTCTGCCAAAAGGGCTCTAGCAATAGATATTCGTTGACGCTGACCACCAGACAATTTCACTCCTCTTTCTCCAATCACTGTATTTAAGCCTTCTTCAAATCGATCAGTAAACTCATTAACATAAGCACCTTTTACAGCATTCAATAATTGTTTTTCTGTAGCATTGGGTCTTGGAAATAAAATATTTTCACGAATTGTTCCTTCATATAAAAAATCGTCCTGAAGTACTACAGCAAGGTTACTTCTGAAACTACTCAAGTTAACAGTAGATAAGTCTATTCCGTCTAAAGTCACTTTGCCTTTACTCGGATTTAAAAACGTAGCTGCTAATCCTGCAATAGTAGATTTCCCAGATCCTGACGAACCAACCAAAGCAGTTACACTTCCCGTAGGAGCGGAAAAATTAATAGTATGTAAAACTTCTTTGTTTTTATCATAACTAAAAGAAACATTTTCAAATATCATGTCTCCTTTAATATTATTTAGTGTAACCGTACGAACTTCTGGATTGTCTTCTTCAGCCATGTTCATTAATTCCTGAGTACGATCCAATCCAGCCATAGCCTCTGTTAACTGACTTCCAATATTACTCATTTGAACGATAGGTGCGATCATAAAACCTAAGAACAATGTAAAGGATACAAACTCACCATAAGTCATGCTCCCATTCATGATAAAATAGCCTCCCATTCCCATAATACCTGCTGATGCTAATCCTAAAAGTAGAGTTGAAGAGCTGGTCATTAGCGCTGTAGCTGTAAGACTTTTTTTGACATTAAGAAATAAACGTTCTACACCTTTTTCAAAACTCTTATTCTCTTGTTCTTCGGCATTAAATCCTTTGATAACACGTACACCGTTTAATGTTTCTGTTAACCGACCTGTTACTTCGGCGTTAATTTTTCCACGAGCTCTAAAAATTGGTCGGATATAACCAAAAGCTTTTAAGGCTATAAAAGCAAAAATGGCAACAGGAACCAATACAAAAAATGTCATCGTAGCATTAATTTTAATCAAAATAACCAATGATATTATTGCAGTTAGTGAACCGCCAATTAGTTGAACTAACCCAGTTCCTACAAGATTACGAACTCCTTCAACATCTGTCATTACTCTAGAAACAAGTGCTCCAGATTTATTATTATCAAAAAAATTTATAGGTAAAGTGAGTAGTTTTCTTTGCACTTTAGCCCTCAGAAGTGATATTAAATGTTGTGCTTCTACACTTAGTAATCGTGTTAATGAAAAAGAACTTACAGATTGGATTAATATAGAAACACTTACAATTATTAATAAGACTGTCAAAGCTTGCATATCCTTTGATGGAATAATTTCATCTATCAAATTTTTAGTAGCATAAGGAAGAACAAGCCCAGCTAAACTCCTCATAATAATTAAAACTAATCCTAATAATACAATTTTTTTTCTTGGCCAGATGAATTCTTTAAATGCCCACCTGAATGATACTTTATTTTTATCCATAAAATTTTATAGTCTAAAATCAAGCCAATATATTTAAAATGACAATTAGGCAGATAATAGAACTGGATTAAATTTGTTGATATCTATTCATAAATATAATTAAATAAATGTTTATTTTTGCAATATGCAAAAAATATACTTTTCTATCATACTATTATTTTTTATAGGTATTACAAATGCTCAAACCACTGTAATACCCGATCCTCTTTTTGAATTTGCATTAATTGAATTAGGTATTGATAAAGATGGGGAATTAAATCATAGAGTGGCAACTTCAGATATTTCTAATATATTGTCTCTAAATATATATAATAAAGATATTCGTGATTTAACAGGTATTGAAGATTTTACAAGCTTAGCAGAATTAAATTGTGGATCTAATAATCTTACAAGTATAGATATAAGCAAAAATATTGCATTAACAAGATTAGATTGTAAATCTAATCAACTCACAAGTTTGGATATTAGTAAAAATACAAATCTTATAAGGTTAAATTGTGAAGTTAACCAGATCAGAAGTATTGATTTGAGTCAAAATTCAAAGCTTCAATATTTATATTGTTTTAATAATAAACTTGAATATTTAAATTTAAAAAATCAAAGTAACTCGTTACTAAAAAAAGTGGATTCCTATCAAAATTCTTTATTAACATGTATAGAAGTTGATAATGATTTGTTGGCAAATGGAAAAATATCGCCATACAATTATTGGAAAAAAGATAGTGAAGTGATATATTCAGAAAACTGTCAATCAGTCAAAAATAAGAATGATGAAAAACTAAATACTTCTATTAGAATACATCCTAATCCGGTAGCAGATAAATTATCAGTTGAATCAAAACAGCCAATTACTAAAATAGAAATTTATTCTATTCTGGGAGGGCGAGTGATGGTTGAATACTCAAATTTTAAAAATATTAGAGTAGATAATTTATCAAGAGGTATTTATTTGATAAGGGTGTACTCTAAAAATGGATATACAGTTAGAAATTTGATTAAAAAATAATTTTATAACATCACCAACCTTTTTTTTGACTTCATTATCCATTTTACCTTAAATGGATTTATTACACAACAAATAGCGATTGTAAAAACAAATATCTATTAAATGTACATGTTTGTGTATATTTATGGAGTTGTATTAAACAAAATATAAATGAAGAAAGCATATTTTGCAATTAGTTATTCTAACAGAAAAAAATTTAATAAAGAAATTGATAAATTATTGAGTCTATTTTCTGAAAACAAAATAGAATTGCTTGTTTTTGTAGATAAGTATAATTTTCATTCAAACCAAGAAAAAGAAATGATGAAGGTAGCTTTTAAGGAAATTGATAGTTCTGATTTTCTTATTGCAGAATTAACTACAAAATCAATTGGCGTTGGTATTGAAATTGGATATGCCTTTACAAATAAAAAACCTATTTTTTATTTAAGAAAAAGAAATGCTGAATATTCAACAACAGCAGCAGGATGTTCAAAATATATTATTGAATATGATGATGAAATTGATTTGGTAAAAAAAATGAAACAAGAATTAGCTAGAGAAATCAATATCTAATTATAATTGTTTAAATTCCTTTTAAGTTTAGTAAAATTTTATAACATTCAAAAGAAGTAGTATTATTTTATACTCTTTTTTTTTGCAAATATTTTTTTAGTAGTAGTAATATATTATATTTGTATAAATATTTTATATTATGAAATCTAAAGACAAGATATTTGAAAGCTTAAAACAGTTGGGACTTAACAATTTAGAAGCAGAAGTCTATATGCATTTACTAACTAACCACCCAATGACAGCTTATAAAGTAGGGAAAGAAATCAATAAACCTACGGCTAATGTTTATAAAGCAATAGAGTCTTTATCAAAAAAAGGAGCTGTTATTATTGAAGATAATAAAAACAAACATTGTAAAGCTGTGTCTTCAAATGAATTTATAAATCATTATGAAAAAAATATATTGAGTAAAACGAAAATGGTTAAATCTTTACTAGAAAATATGGGAAAAGATTATTACGATGAAAAAACATACTCAATTGATTCAGTTCCTTTAGTATTTGAAAGGTTTAGAACGATGATGCAAAAGGCAAAAGTTGTTGCCGTAATCGATGCTTTTCCAAAAGCGTTAAACCAAGTTGTAGATTCTATAAATATGGCTATTGAAAGGGGTGTTAAGGTGTATATTCAAACTTATAAACCAATTGATATTCCAGGAGCTGATATAGCTTTTACACAAATTGCCGATAAAGCACTTTCCCATTGGCAAAGTCAACAACTAAATTTAGTAATTGACGGAGAAGAATATATAGTTGCACTAATGAATAAGGGTTTAACTGAAGTAAAACAGGCTAGTTGGAGTAATAACATATATATGTCATGTATCATACATGCGGGCAGAATGAGTGAACAAACTACTATGAAGATAATGTCTAAAATGAACAGTTCTGATTTTGAAGGAGATGTAAAAAAAATAATTGAAAATCAGAAATTTTTCTTCAACACTGATGTTCCAGGATTTAATAAACTTTTTAAAACAAAATAATTATTATGAAACGAACATGAATAAATTTAATCAATTAATTCCCATAAGGGAATGATTAAATTTTTTATGAGAGAGCGAAGTGGTTACACTCGTTCTTAACTTATTTATAAACAATTATAAAAATTTAAACAAATGAAAATATTTAAAATAGAGCAACCGATATTAAGAACAGTAATTGCCATTGTATTAGGAATGTTAGTTTTAATGATGTTACCTAGCGTAATGATGATTATTTCAAAAAACACAGATCTTTTTGAGAGCTTTCCAATGATAGAGAAAACAATTACTCATACATCTATGTTAATTCTTTCTGTTTTGTTTATTTTGATTTTAAATAAAGGAAAATTAAAAGAATACGGGTTTACATGGAATTTAAATTTTCCTCTGGCTAAAGTTGTTATGATTAGTCTATTATTTGGATTTATATCTTCTCTTACAGGTCAACTATTTGTGAATACAAAAACCGTAATGCCAACAGACAATTTTTCATTAATAGAGTTAATTCTATATATATGGGTTTGGGCAAGTATTTGTGAAGAAATACTTACTCGTGGTTTGATACAAGGTTTTTTGGCACCTTTAAAGCACATAGGAGTAACACTATTTAAATATCGTATAAGTTTGCCTGTAATTGTTGGAGCAATATTTTTTGGGACAATGCATTTTGGATTATTAATCATGGATATTGATATTTACATAGTATTGAATATTGTTATTTTTGGAATAATTTTAGGTATGATAGCTGGATACCATAAAGAAAAAACAAATAGTTTAGTACCTGCAATAATTGTCCATTTTTGTTTTAATGTTGGAGGGAGTTTTATATATATAATTAGTCTTTTGTAACTTAGTAAAAGAATTATAGAATTACTGTTGGTAATCATAACATTGATAAAGAAGTTTAATCAAAAAATAAAAACACAACTTAAATGATAAAACCACGAATTGAAATATTACCTAAAAAGAGATTAGTAGGCAAATCAATTAAAATGTCTTTGGCTAATAATAAAACAGTTGAATTGTGGCAAAGTTTTATGCCTAAAAGAAAAAGCATTAATAATACGGTAGGTTCAAACCTTTATTCAATGCAAATTTATAATGACTCACTTAACTTTAAAAATTTCAACCCGAATACAGAATTTGAAAAATGGGCAGCTATTGAAGTTGTTGGTTTTGATACAATTCCTAATGAAATGAAAACATATACATTGAAAGGTGGACTCTACGCAGTTTTTATTCATAAAGGACCTGCAAGTGATTTTCAAAAAACATTTCAATATATTTTCAGTCAATGGTTACCATTATCTGATTACAAATTAGATAATAGAGCACATTTTGAACTTTTGGGAGAAAAATATAAAAATAATGATCCTAATTCAGAAGAAGAAGTGTGGATTCCAATAAGACCAAAAAAACAAAAATAGTAGATGAATTTAAAGGAAAAATTTAAAGATATTAAAGGTTTTTTTTCACCTAAAGTAATTGGGGAAGTTAATGATGTGTATATAAAAATAGCAATAATAAAAGGAGATAAAGTACCTTGGCATAATCACACCAATGAAGATGAACTGTTTTATATTGTTGAGGGTAGTCTATTATTTGAAATTGAAGACAAAGAAAGTTTCACAATGAATGAAGGCGATATTTTTATAGTGAAAAAAGGGATTACCCATAGAGTTTCATCTTTAAAAGAATGTAAAATTATGTTGATAGAAAATAAAACTACAGCCCATACAGGAGATGTTAAAACAGAAATAACCAAAAGTATTAATCAACAGTTAGAGTGATGTTTTTTGATTTATACAAATCCGTTAATGTCAAATTCAAATTAAAACAGATTTAGTTTATTTCTTTCAATCTTTTATAGAAATTAGGAATACCTTTTTTTACCATTTTTATTTGCCCATTTTTTTACTTACCTTTCATTTCTAAAATTAGCAATAATGGGTGAGGAAAATAAATTAAAAAGTATTGAGCCAAAAAAAAGAGATACTAAAAAGATAAATTCTAAATTATATTTTAAAGAACTAGAGAAATTACAAATTGAACTTGTAAAACTTCAAGAGTGGATTAAACATGAAAACCTAAAAGTTGTTGTATTATTTGAAGGTAGAGATGCCGCAGGAAAAGGTGGTGTGATAAAAAGAATTGCTCAGAGTTTAAATCCGAGAATTTGTAAGGTAGTTGCTTTGGGTACACCAACAGATAGAGAAAAAAGCCAATGGTATTTTCAACGATATGTACCGCATTTGCCAGCTGCTGGGGAAATGGTGCTTTTTGACCGTAGTTGGTATAATAGAGCAGGAGTAGAGCGCGTTATGGAGTTTTGTAACACCAAACAGTATGAAGAATTTATGCGAACTTGTCCAGATTTTGAACGTATGTTAATCCGCTCGGGAATTATACTTATAAAATATTGGTTTTCAGTTTCAGATGAAGAACAGGAAAGACGTTTTCAATCAAGAATAGATGACCCTACAAAACGATGGAAATTAAGTCCGATGGATTTACAATCTCGTGAAAAATGGTTAGAATACAGTAAAGCCAAAGATGAAATGTTTAAATATACTGATACCAAACAATCGCCATGGTATGTAGTGCCGGCAGATAACAAAAAAAGAGCTCGACTTAATTGTATCAACCACCTACTTGAATTGATACCTTATAAACAACTTGAGCATAAAAAGAAAATACTTAAACCAAGAAAAAAAGAAGAAGGATATATAAGACCACCTTTTTCTGACCAAACTTTTGTACCTGAAAAATACTAAAATAAAGTCTTTGACTTAAGTTGTGACGTTTTCTCCCATTCTAAGATAGAAAATTGATCTACTGCCAGCTTGAATCTGGTAGAGTTTAGTGTTATTTTCATAAATGCTTACCACTGAGTTAATAATCAATATCTTTTATAAAAGAGTAAAAAATGTTAGAAACGGACAGATTATTTTTAAGAGAATTTAAAATTTCAGATGCCAATAAAATGTGGGAATTAAATTCAGATAAAGATGTATTGAAATACACTGGTGACAAACCCTTTGAATCTATAGAAAGTACAAAGCAGTTTATAATAGAATATCAAGATTACAGAAAAAATGGATTTGGAAGGTGGGCTGTGATTGAGAAATTTAAAAATGAGTTTATAGGATGGTGTGGTTTAAAATTAAATGAAGAAAACCTTATTGATATTGGATTCAGATTTTTTAAACAACAATGGAATAAAGGCTACGCAACCGAGGCTGCTCAAGCTTGTATAAATTACGGTTTTGATAGTTTAAGTATAAAAGAAATTGTTGGTAGAGCTGATAAAGAAAATAAATCATCAATAAGAGTTTTAGAAAAGCTAAACATGACTTTTTGGAAAGTAAATTCTTGTGAAGGAATTAATAATGCAGTTTACTACAAAATTATAAATAATGAAAGAGTTCATTCGTAAAAATATAAAAGGACAAAAGGTATTATTT
>DAOVTC010000151.1 GCA_030633285.1 Flavobacteriaceae bacterium | reverse complement strand
ATTGATAGTGGTGAAGATATTATTGTTGGTGTAAATAAATTTCAACTTAAAGTTGAAGATGAAATTGCAACATTGGAAGTTGATAATGATGCAGTACGAAATTCGCAAATAAATAGATTGCAAAAAGTAAAAACCCAAAGAGACAACCAAAAAGTAGAGGTTACTTTAAATAATTTAACTGTTTGTGCCGAAACAGGTGAAGGAAATTTATTAGATTTGGCAGTAAAAGCAGCTAAAGAAAGAGCTACTTTAGGAGAAATTTCACAAGCTTTAGAAAAAGTTTTTGGAAGATACAAGGCACAAATCAATACAATAACTGGCGTGTATAGTAAAGAAATTAAAGATGATGATAGCTTTAAAAAAGCTGTAAATAAAGCAAATGAGTTTGCAGAATTAGATGGTAGAAGACCAAGAATTATGGTCGCCAAAATGGGGCAAGATGGTCATGATCGTGGTGCAAAAGTTGTGGCTACAAGTTTTGCTGATTTAGGCTTTGATGTTGATGTGGGTCCTTTATTTCAAACACCACAAGAGGTTGCAAAACAAGCTGTTGAAAATGATGTGCATGTTTTGGGAGTTTCCTCACTGGCTGCTGGTCATAAAACTTTGGTGCCTCAAGTTATTACCGAATTAAAGAAATACGGACGAGAAGATATCTTGGTTATTGCTGGCGGAGTAATCCCACCTCAAGATTATCAATTTTTATTTGATGTTGGAGTAGTTGGTGTATTTGGTCCAGGTACAAAAATTAGTGATTCTGCTATTGCTATTTTAGATATCTTAATTGAAAGAGTTGGTGAATAAACTTACCAATTAATAAAGACTGTTTATAATATAAATTTATCGCTATAAAGTAAAATATTATTTATAGAATTAAACAGATTATTCCTACGAATAGGATTAAAAATGCGATAATTAAAAATTTCCAAAAAGAATTGGCTTTTTTCAATTCCATAAAATTAAAACCAACCAATAAAAATTTTATTACTGACAATCCTAAAATAGTTAGAGTAATATACTTGAAATTACCAAAATTATTGGAGAAGAAAGCTGTCAATATGGTAAGTATTATAAGTAAGCCTAGTGTGTAAATATCTTTTTTCTTCATTTTTATAGTATTAAATAAAGTGTAGGAAAAAGTAACAACCAAATTAAATCGCACATGTGCCAAAATGCAGCACTTGCTTCAACATCTTCTAATAAAGCTTTTGATTTATTTATTCCGTTTTGCATAAATAATAAGATGACTAAACCAACAATTACATGAATAACATGAAAACCTGTTAGTAACCAGTAAAAAGTAAAAAAAGAATTATATCCAATAGTGTACCCTGCATTGATTTTAAGATAATATTCAACACCTTTTAGTATTAAAAACAACAAACCGCCAAGCATGGTTAATTTTAAATAAAATGATGCTTTTAGTGTATCATTCTTTTTAAACTGATGTACAGTTGTTGCCATAAAAAAACCACTTATCAATAAAAAAATAGTATTCATTGCTCCAAAGGTTGCATTTAGAGCTAACCTTGACTGATGAAATATTTCTACATCTTCTTTGCTGTTTATCACTAAAAAAACTAGTGCGGCACCAAAGGTGACAAGTTCTAAAAAAATAAGTATCCACAGTAATATTCCACCTGGTGGATAGTAAATATTTTTATAATCAATTTTTGCAGCTTCCATTTTATATTTTTACTAATGTTTCATTCATTATGATATAACTATCTTTTTGTGTAATGTCCCAGGTTTTTTCTTGTGATTGATTAACTCCTTTAACATTAAATAAAATGGTAAGTGTATCATTTTGTTTTATTATCCCAATTTCTTCAATTTGGTTTTGTATTGCAAAGTTATAAGGTAAATTCGGACAATTTTGTAACTTAATTAACATAAGTTTATTTGTGGCAAACCATTGTTTTAAGAACTCAACATGTTTTGTATTGCACTCATTATCAATATTGAAAGATTTTAATATTTCACATTTTACAGATGAAGTATTTATCCTACATTCATTACCATAGGCAAATAAATACATACTTATTAAAGCTTTTTCAGGATTATTGGCTTTTTGTAAAAATTCATTATTTACATTATCGTTTTCAACTACTGTAATTTCATAGTTATTATTTTGGCAAGAAAAAAAGATAAATATTAAAAAGTAGAATAAAATCTTGTACATAAATTTGAATTAATCTTTAATATTATCTGCAATAAAAAAGATAATTGTTAGTCCAAAAAAGATAATTGCAGTGATTAGAACATATTTCATGTATGGCCATCCTACAAAATCACCTATTGAGGCGATCATTGCTAATTGTAATCCTATTGCCAAAGCAATTTTTACTTTCTTGCTCATAATTTTTTAAGATTTATGTTTTATCCTGTCGTAAAGTTTTGCTAAAGATTGTAATAACTCAACCGGTGTGGTAAGAATTTCATAATGACTTGCCCCAAACATTTGTGGTAAATAATATTTAGCATTGGCCTCAATAGCTAAAGCATATGAATTAATATTTCGTTCATTTAACTCTCTTAGTGCTTGTTTTACATCACTAATTCCGTATTTACCTTCATATTTATCATAATCGTTTGGTTTTCCGTCAGAAATTAAGATAATCCATTTGTTGTTTGTATCTCGTTTATCTAATAAAGCACCTGAATGTCGTAATGCCGTCCCTATTCTTGTATAACCTTCAGGTTCAACAGCGCCAATTTTAAATTTAGCTTTATCCCAGTCTTCATCAAAGTCTTTTAAAGTTAGATAGGTAGCATAATTTCTTGTTTTTGAATAAAAACAATCAATAGAAAAATCAACATTAAATTCGTTTAAAATCTCACCAAATAAGATGGAAACCTGTTTTTCTACATCAATTACGCGATTTCCTGCTGCGTATCCATCACTTGATAAGCTGGCATCCAATAACATTAAAATGGAAAGATCTTTTTCTTTTTTTCTTTTTGATAAATAAATGTTTTCAGAGGGTGTGTGCCCTGTATGAATATCAATATACAAGTCTGTAAGAGCATCAATGTCAATTTCTTCACCTTGTGTTTGCCTTCTTTGTTGTTGATATTTATTATTAATATTAGTTAACATTTTGCGTAAGCCCATTAGGGTTGAAGCATTTTCAGCCAGTGTTTTTTTATAGTAGGCAATATCAGTTTCTACAATATTTTTGGGGTAAAGTTTACAAAAATTTTCTTTGTATTCTCGTTTAGAATAATCCCACTCATCATAGGTGATATGATAATCTTTGGTGTTGATTTCAGCACTTTCAGAAACAGTTGTATTTTCAATAAATTCAGCTTGATAAACAGAATGTGTTGTGTCATCAACACGAACTGTATATTTCATATTTAATTCCTCTAAGGCTTTACTGTGTTCATCTAATTCATCCTCACCATCAAAATCACGCCATCCGCCATCCCATTCTTCTGCAGTATCAATCTTTTCAAAATCATGTGTCAATACATAATCTTCTTGTTGTTTTTGATCAATTTCAAGTGAAACCACTTCTTCAACTGCATTTGCTTTTAGAATAGTTTCTATTTCCTGAGAAATTGCTTTTTTAGCTTTTTCATTAAAATTTTTAAGTTTATTGTCAGGATTAGATTCTGGATTGTTTCGCATCCATTTTCCGTATAGGAAAGTATAATCAGTAGGTGACTTTTCGGTAGCTTTAGAATTATAAAAATTAAATAATTCTATATGGATATCTTTAGAAATAGGAAACTCTTCGTATAGTTTATTTAATATTTCTCTGGATGATTTTAGT
>DAOVTC010000170.1 GCA_030633285.1 Flavobacteriaceae bacterium | reverse complement strand
TCCTAAAGAAAAAACACATAAAATAAAATTTAGCTCTAAAGAGAAAGAGTTACATAAACTGTACAATGAAGTAAGGAAAATGAGGATAAAAAATGAAATTAAATTAGAAGAATTAAAAATTATTTATGATAAATTAGTGCTTGATTATCCTACAGACTGGTTACTTTTATTAGAAATATATGAAATTATTCAAACAAAAATTAATGATAAATTTGCCGATAAGGTATTGAATCATTTGAATAAATTATCTGAAAAAAAATCAATTTCACAATTAATTCAAAATGGAATTCAAATGATAAACGCTAATAATCTTAGCTCGAACTCAGGTTAAAAGTTGAAAACTACAATTTGGATATACGCAATGTGTTAACCATTCCTTTAGCCTGCACAGGCATAGATGTTAAATTAATAACAAAATCACCTTCATGGGCATATTGTTCTTCTAAGGTAATTTTATTAATATCTTCAACTGTATTGTCTGTACTTACCATCCTATCATAATATATGGCTTTTACACCCCAAAGTAAATTAAGCATAGCAAGGATTCGTTTATTATCTGAAAAAGCTAAAATATTTGATTTTGGTCTCCATGACGATATTTGAAAAGCTGTATAACCACTATTTGTTAAAGTTGTAATAGCAGCAGCTTCAATCTCATCTGCCAAAGAAGCAGCTTGTTGACAAATGGCTTTAGTAATATATCTCTCATTAATACATTGTACATAAGAAGTTGGACTTTGAATTAATTCAGAATCTTCAACACTTTCAATAATATCTCTCATAGTTTTTATAACTTCCATAGGATATTCACCAACAGAAGTTTCACCAGAAAGCATTACAGCATCAGCACCGTCCATAATGGAGTTTGCTACATCATTAACCTCAGCTCTTGTTGGCACTTGGCTGGTAATCATTGATTCCATCATTTGGGTCGCTATGATAACAGGAATACGAGCTTCTTTGGCTTTTCGTACCAATTTTTTTTGGATTATAGGAACTTTATCCATTGGGATTTCAACACCTAAATCGCCACGAGCAACCATCAATCCATCGCAATTTGCAGTAATTTGATTGATATTATCAATTGCCTCAGGCTTTTCAATTTTAGCAATTATCGGAATTTTATAACTTGAATTTTCTTTAATTAAATCACTTAATTTTGTTAAATCTTCAGCAGTTCTAACAAATGAAAGAGCCATCCAATCCACTTCCATTTCAATAGCAAATAAAGCATCTTTAATATCTTTTTTAGTTAGAGCAGGTTGAGAGATATTTGTATTAGGCAGGTTTACACCTTTTTTAGATTTTAATTTACCACCTCTTAATACTTTAGTTTTCACTTCAGTTTTTTTATCGGTTTCAATTACTTCAAATAACAATTTACCGTCATCCACTAAAATATGTTCACCAACCTCAACATCTTTTGGAAATTTTTTATAGGTCATATATGCTTTTTCAGCATTACCTAAACATTTATTTGTTGTAAAAGTAAAATCATCTTCTTTTTTCAATTTTACTCCTTTCTCCATTACACCAACTCGTAATTTTGGACCTTGTAAATCAGCTAAAATTGCAACATTAATGTTAAGTTTAGTGTTGAGTTCTCGTATGTCTTTAATTTTTTGGGCCACATCATCATAATCAGCATGTGAAAAATTTATTCTAAAAACGTTGACCCCTAAAATCATCATTTCTTCTAATATTCCTTTGCTATCAATAGCAGGTCCCAAAGTGGCAACTATTTTTGTTTTTTTTCTTATTTTCATTTTAAAAAATTAAATTATCCTTTGATTTTAAGTCGTATGGATCAATAGGGTATGAGGTAATTATATTATGGGTATTATTAATTTTAGATAAAATATTTTGTAAAAATATTTTATCAATATTCCCGTTTATTTTGATAAAGTAATCTACTTGTTTCTTTTCAGAAATTAAGAAAGAAGTTTTAGACTCTTCTTTAAATAGGTTGTTGTCATTAGACCTTACACTATTAACAAAAACATATTTATTTGCAATTAATGACCAAGATGTAAAAGTTGATACATTTTCATAAATAAACAAAGAAAAGCTGCATTTTTTTGAGGGAAAATCTAAATCATTTTTAAATCGTTTTAAATTTGTGTTTAGATTTTTATTTAAAAAATAAGCTATTCTAAAATCCTCTAAAGTCGAATGTATTCCAATTAATGTGTAATTGTGATCGTATTCAAAATCAAAAGAATGAATTTTTGACAAAATATATATTTAAATTAAAAACGATACAAAAGTAAAGATACTTTTGAATTTATAACACAAAATCTACGAAAACGTTGTAGCAATTTTAAGAATTGATTTGTTGTTGAAATTTATAATATGCCCGTTTTGACGCTATTTCTTCAGCTTTCTTTTTTGAAGTTGCCCTGCCTTTTGAAATTAACTCATCATTTATGGAAAGTTTTACACTAAAATGTTTTAAGGTATCGTTTCCTGTATCTTCATAAATATTATACCGAATCTTATTTTTATTTTTTTGGCACCATTCAATTAAAACGCTTTTATAGCTAGTTATTTTACCTTCTAAGCGTTCAATATCTACATAAGGTTCAATAACATTTTTATATAAAAATCTTTCAGTATAAATATAGCCTTTATCAAGGTGAATAGCTCCTATAAGTGCTTCAAATAGATTACCATGAATGTTATCACCAAAATTTTGACTAGGAATAGTGCTTTTTACAAACTCTATTAATCCAAAATCTTTACCAAGCTCATTTAAGTGTTTTCTGCTTACAATTTTTGAACGCATTTGGGTAAGATATCCTTCATCTCCTTTGGGTATTTTTTTAAAAAGATAATTTGAAATAACAGCACCCAAAATAGAGTCTCCTAAAAATTCAAGTCGCTCATAATTAAGAGGAAAACCATTTTTTGAATTGGTTTTTTTTAATGAACTATGTGTAAAAGCTTTTTTATAAAGATCAATATTTCGAGGTTTGAAACCTAGAATTTTTTTCATCGCAAACAAAAAATTCTCATCTTCTTGAGAATGAGAACCAGTTATTTTGCTTAAAATATTCATTTAAATATTTACTCTTCAAATTTTTTAAATAAAACACAAGCATTATGACCACCAAAACCAAAAGTATTGCTCATGGCTATTTTTACGTCTCTTTTTTGTGCTTTGTTAAAGGTAAGATTTAATTTTGGGTCAATTTGATCATCATCT
>DAOVTC010000172.1 GCA_030633285.1 Flavobacteriaceae bacterium | reverse complement strand
TTTAAATAACGTCCATCTCTAACAGCTCTTGAATCTTTTGGAAAACCTTTTAAATATTTACTTGTTAAAATTCCTTGTTCTAAAGGTGAAAAAGCGATAGCTCCCACACCTTCATTTTCCAATACATTCAACAATCCATCTTCAACCCACCTATCCATCATGTTATATCTTGGTTGATGAATCAAACAAGGTGTTCCTAAATCATTTAAAATCTTAGTTGCTTGCGTTGTTTCCTCTGCACTATATTGAGAAATACCTATATAAAGTGCTTTTCCCTGCCTGACCAAATGATCTAAAGCACCCATAGTTTCTTCAAGTGGAGTATCTGGATCTGGTCTATGGTGGTAAAAAATATCGACATAATCCAGTCCCATCCTTTGTAAACTCTGATCTAAACTCGCTATCATATATTTTCTTGAGCCAAAATCCCCATAAGGTCCAGGCCACATATCCCAACCTGCTTTGGTAGAGATAATCAACTCATCTCTATATTGTTTGAAATCTTGTTTAAAAATAGTACCAAAATTAGATTCAGCTGCACCATAAGGTGGACCATAGTTGTTTGCTAAATCAAAATGTGTGATTCCATTGTCAAATGCGCATCGCAATATATCACTGGAATTTTCAAAGTTATCTGTAAATCCAAAATTATGCCAAAGACCAATTGAGATCATAGGTAATAACAAACCACTTTTGCCTGTTCTTCTATAATTCATTTTTTGATATCTGTCCTCTTTTGCCTGATATCCTTTTTCGGTAGTAAAACTATTTGAATCACTCATATTAATTATTAATTAGTGTTAATTAATATATTGATGAAAAATAGCAATCAAAATAATGCTATAAATATTTTAACTTCAATATTAAAAAACTAAATATCATATATTATTCTGGATATTCAATTCGCAAATGATAAATATTGTTCAATTTCTTTTTGATCACTTTTTTAATTATTTGAATTTCTTTAAAAGTGATATCTGCATTCATAAATTGACCGTTACTCATTTGTCCACTGATTATTTTTTCAACTAATTCATCAATCAACTGTGCTGTTGGTTCCTTAATACTTTTTGAAGCAGCTTCACAAGCATCACACATCATTAAAATTGCGGTTTCTTTTGAGAAAGGAATTGGTCCCGGATATTTAAATGCATTTATATCAACTGAATCTGGAGTTAATTCCTCTTGTTTTTTATAAAAATAATAGACTGTACTTGTACCATGATGTGTTCTTATAAAATCAATTATCCTATCAGGTAAACCATTTTTTTTTGCCATTTCAACACCTTTAATGACATGATCAATAATTATACTAGCAGATTCATTTGGAGGTAATTCATTATGTGGATTTACACTTGTTCTTTGATTTTCAGTATAATACATGGGATTACTCATTTTACCAATATCATGAAAAAGTGCACCTGTTCTAACTAACATAGCATTTGCTCCAATTTCATTAGCCGAAGCTTCAGCTAAATTAGCTACTTGCATTGAGTGCTGAAAAGTTCCTGGAGCTTTTTCGTTTAATTCACGTAATAATTTGGAATTGGTATTTGACAATTCCAATAATGAAACATCTGAAACCAAATTAAATAGCTTTTCGTAAATTAAAATTAAAACTAATGACAAGAATGACAATACACCATTAAGAGCAAACATTACAAAATATGACCATTTTAAATGCTGTGCATTTCCTTCTTGAATAATTGAAAAAGCAAAATATGCAAGAATATATACCGCTGTTATTTTAGTAATAGAAATAAATAAATTAGCACGACGATATAATTCTGATACAGTTAAAATAGTTACAATTCCTGCAATAGTTTGTAAGAATATAAATTCAAAACTATTTGGAACAATAAAACCTAAAATTAAAACAGTAATAAAATGAGTAAACAGACCCAATCTTGCATCAAAAAATGCTTTTAGTACAATTGGTAAAATTATTATCGGAACCACATATATATAACTTACCCAATACTTTTGAACAATAGTAACTAATAATATTATCAATAAAACATTTAAAAATATGAAAGTGAGTTTAGTGTTATTTTCAAATATTTCTTTACGGTATTTATTTAAAAATAGCATTAACATCAATAATACTAAAGCTACTAAAATGGTATAACCTAAAACTATCCAATAATAATTAGATCTACTCCAAAGTTGTGAATCATATTCTTTTTTTAAAGAAATTAATTTGTCATAATTATTTCCTTCAACCACATCACCTTTTGCTATAATTCTAACATTTTCTGATACTAAACCTTCCGTAACAGATATATTTTCTATTTCTTCATCAATTACTTTTTGTGTAAATTCTTCATCATAAAAAACATTTGGTTCTAAGATTTCAAAAATTAATGTAGTGAAATTGTTTTCTAATTCTTTGTATCTGGAATTTGCAAAATATTTTTGAAGGGATGGAACCAACATTTCTGTTGTAAATAAATTATCAGATAAAACATCTTTAGCTTCATTCCCTATTCTTAAAGTGATTAGTGATTTTTTTTTAATTTTACTATTATCTGATTTATTTAAAAACCCTGTTTTATAAACATTTGATAAAAATTTTAATCCAAATGCTCTTAGTCTATTTTTATTATATCCAATTGCAACAGAATCTTCTAAAATAATTGGGATTTTCTTATTGTAATTCTCTATTACTTTTTCTACTACATCATCCTTTTCAACAAAAAACAATTGCTTATTTGCTTCAATTTCTTGAATTTCTTTATTTATTCTTTCATCAGATTTTTGAATAGCAAAATCAAAAGGTGCATATAAATTTTCATATTGCCAAGGTTTACCTTTTTGAATATTGTATTTAAACTGTCCCCCTTTTGGAAATAGATAAACAATTGAAATAGTAGTTATTAAAAACAGTACAACCCTATAAATTAAAGAATGATTTTGATATAACTTATTGATAAAATCTTTCATGCGTCTTTGTTTATTGCTTTTTAATCGTCACTACCTAACTGACACAGGCCGGTTCGCTTATAATTATTTATTTAAATGGCAAACTTTTTTGACATCTACATATCATAAAATGCAATTAAAAAATCAAATGTAAACAATTTAAAAAATAAAATCACATTATATTTAACATGTCTTCAAACTAAGGTGAAAAGTTTTAAAACCAATGAATAAATTCATTTAAAATAATTAATTTCGC
>DAOVTC010000094.1 GCA_030633285.1 Flavobacteriaceae bacterium | reverse complement strand
GACTAAAAAAATTAAAGGTGGAGGAGAGGTTTTAGATATAAAAGTTCTTGACCACATAATTATTACCGAAAAAGATTACTTTAGCTTTGCAGATGAGGGGATTTTGTAGTGTTTGATAGTTGGTAGCTGATACTAACTATGAAATACCTGATACTGTTTTTAAATAAAAGTTTACATTTGATGTTCACAATATAGTTGCTCATGTTATTAGTTTATACTCATAAAATTACTCCCAGATTAACATATACTTTTAAGCATATTTTTACTCGAATTTTAAATATTCAAATTATTTTTACCACAAAAATAGAAGAATTTATTGCTCATGATGGATTAAAATTTTCTTATACCAAACAAGCATTAGGTGGTGAATTGTTTGTGAAAAGCAATGAATTACTTTTTAATCAAGGAATTGATTATTTGGATATTACAATTTCAAATTGGAATGAACT
This sequence comes from Flavobacteriaceae bacterium, assembly GCA_030633285.1. The sequence goes on along the minus strand of DAOVTC010000094.1, from coordinate 5,143 downwards.
TCCTTGTTTTTTTCAAACTAGCACATCTTCAGTAGTACCATGCGATATTTTTGCAGCAAGCTTTTATTTAATAAGTAGGTATGAAGAATATTTGCCTCAAGTGAAGGATGAATTTGAGCGATTTCCTGCTGAGGAGAGTTTGGCTTATCAGAACAAGTTTTTAGATAAACCAATTATTGATTTATGGGCGTATAAATTTAAAGAACTGTTATTTGAAAAGTTTCCGAATTATCAGCTTTCAGGTGAACTAAGAAAATTTAAGTTTGTTTCAACCATTGACGTTGATATTGCATTTAATTATAAACACAAAGGTTTGATTCGAACTATTGGTGGAATGATTAATGATATATTTCAATTTAATATTCAAGATATTTGGAATAGATTTTTAGTAATATTTAATTTTAAAAAGGATCCATTTGATATATTTGATGAGTTACTAGTCTTGCAAAAAAAATACAATATCACTACTATTTTTTTCTTTCTTTTGAGCGAATATACCACGTATGATAAAAATATTTCTGCTGGAAATATAGATTATAAATTATTGATAAAAAATGTTGCTGATTATGCCCAGGTAGGAATGCATCCTTCTTATTTTAGTATGAAAAATGAGAAAAAAATAAAAAAAGAAAAAAAACGATTAGAGCAAATTGTAAATTTTCCAATAACCAAATCCCGACAACATTATTTGCGGTTAGAAATACCCGAAACATATCAATATTTAGTTGATTTAGAAGTTACTGAAGATTATACCATGGGTTATGCCAATCATTATGGTTTTAGGGCAGGAACTTGTACACCATTTTATTTTTATGACCTAGATTTTGAAATTCAAACTCCACTTAAAATATTTCCATTTGCTGTAATGGATGGTACATTAAAGGATTATTTGAATTATACAGCTAAAAAATCCTATGATACTATTTTAAATCTTGCCAATGAAGTTAAAAAAGTAAATGGAACCTTCATAACACTATTTCATAATGAATCAATTAGTGGAACGGGACGTTGGAGAGGTTGGGATAAATTGTATGAAAATTTATTAAAGGAATTGAGTTCTAAAGTATAAAGTTTAAAAGAAAGTATTAATTAGTAAGAATCAAGAAGAAAGTGATGATGAGCTAATTAGGAAAAATTTAATATAAGAGATGTTTTTTTGTGACAGAATTATATTTTAGCATTTAGCATTAACTATTAATATGACCTGTGATTAAGTACTTGTTACATAATGAGATAGATTTCTTTAAATATGATAAATGTATTGATGAATCTTCTAATTCACTTATATATGGTTATAGCTGGTATTTGAATTGTATAACAAATAACTGGGATGTATTAATTTTAAATGATTATGAGGTAGTAATGCCATTACCTAAAAGAAAAAAGTATGGTATAAATTATATTTATTTACCTGTTTGGGTACAACAATTGGGTATGTTTTCAATGTACAAAATAAATGAAGATTTAATACAAGATTTCATAAATGCAATACCAAATAAATTTAAATTGGTGGATGTCTTATTTAACTACAATAATAAATCAACAAATAAATATATAAATAAAAGAGATAATTACATTTTAAGGCTAAATGATACTTATAGTACACTTTATTCAAAATTTAAAAAGGGAAGAAAAAGTAGTGTCAAACTTGCTCAAAAATTGCATTTAAAAATTAATAAAACTGATGATTTTAAATCTCTAATTGACTTATTTAAAAAAAATAAAGGTGTAAATCTAAACATATCTAAAAATGATTATGAATTATTAGATCAGTTAATCCTTAAGGCATTTAGTTTGCAAAAAGCTGAAATATTTGAAGTTTTAGATAAAGAAGATAATTTACTTGGAGGTGCAGTTTTTTTATTGCATAAAAACAGGATAATATTTTTATTTTCAGCTGTAAATCAGAAAGGCAGAAAAAAGCAAGCCATATCTTATTTAATCGATTTTGTAATTCAAAAATATGCTAATAGAGATTTGATACTTGATTTTGAAGGTTCAATGATAAATGAAATAGCATCTTTTTATAAAAGTTTTGGAGCAGTAGTACAACCTTATTTTCATTTACATAAAAAAAGTTTATTTTAAATCTTCCTATAATATTTATAAAATAAAATTATAGATAATAAACTAGTAATCCACATCATAAAAGTTGAAGTTATCGCTGCTCCTAATATTCCATAAATAGGGATTAAAATAAAATTTAAAACAAGATTTAGCAATATAGCAATAAATGCAATCCAATAGTTTACAGATGCTTTTCCTAGAGCCGAAAGTAAATTTCCGAATAAACCTCTAAAAATAAGTATTGATATAATTCCAAAAATTAAAATCTTAAATGTAGAAGTATATTGCTTAAATTCATTACCAAAAAACAGTAAAATAGAATCATCAAAAGCAAAGGAAAGAATAGCAATTACAAGGCTTATAAGTAAAAATAAAATGATGTAATTTTTAATATAATTATTTATATATTTTTTGTTTGAAATATTTTCAGTAATAGACACAAAATCAGTTGTTAACAATACTCTTGGTAAGAATAATAAGCTAAAAGGGATTAGAGATACATATTTATAAATGGTAACTTTTTCTGGACTGTGCATTATACTTCCTATTAAAATAATATCTAACACGATTAATAATTGAGTAGCTACATTTGACATGCTTGAAAAAAGACTGTATTTCCAAAATGAAAAGGTTGGTTTCTTGAAGTTTTTGTCAATATTAAATTTGATTTGACGTTTGGGTATAAAAATTAAAAAAGTTATTAAAGGCACAATAATTAAAGCAATAATATAACCTGTTTCTTTATAAAAATAACTTCCGAAAAAAACCAAAATCACAAGTAAAATATTGTAAATAATTTCAGTTTTAGCAAAAGTTTTATTTTTATGTAAAACTCTAAGTTGGGTTTTTAGGCTTTCTAATAAAAATAATGTTAATATTAATAGTGATAAATATATTAAATAGCTTTGTGATTCTTTTAATTGGTTAGTTAGTAGAGAACTAAAAATTATTATAATTACAATAATGATAATTGAAAAAACACTTCCTTTTTTTAAAATATATACAAATAAGTTATTTTTTTCTTTTTCATTTTTTGATAAAGCACCAAATCTTAATAAGCCTTGTGATGCTCCAAATCCACTTAAAGGAATAATTAATGAAATAATATTTAAAGCATAAATGACAAGACCTAATTCAAAATTTGGAATTAATTTTAAAGCAATCCAAGAACTTAAAAATGATAAAATTCTTCCTAAAACTGTAGCAAAAAAAACATAATTTCCTTTTCTACTTATAAATTCTTTAAAGAATATTTTTAAGTTGTCAATCATTTTTTAAAGATTGTATGTATAATTTATTGAACCTATCACTAATACTTTCTTTACTGAATAGTTTCTTAGCATATTGATGCATGGATTTTTTAGAAACTCGGTTAGATTTGTTGTATTGATTGATAATTTCTTTGAGTAAATATTTTTCATCACCTTGTGGAATTAAAGCTCCATAATCTTTAGGAAAAAACTCTTCAATACCTCCAACATTTGTCGAAATTACTTTGATTCCACAAGAAAATGCTTCCAATATAACACATGGTAAATTCTCATAATTACTAAATAATATTAATATATCAGATTTTTGTAGATAATGAGAAACTTGATAGTGTGGTATTTGATCCACTAACTCAATATTATTAGGATTAATTTTTAAAGATTCAATTAGATTTTGATATTGTAATGGATTATCACCAATTAAATAAAATAGAAAATTTGGTATATGATTTTGTAATTTGCTAATTGCTTTTAATAATCCAGTAATATTTTTGTGTTTATCAACTAAACTTGAAAGATGAATAAGAGTAAATATTTTTTTCTTCTTTTCATGTGGAGTAAATAAATTTGTATCAACAACATTTGGTACAACTTCATAATTTCCATTTAGCCCTAAAGATTTCATGTTTTCAGCTAAATTTTCACTTACCGGACAAACAAATGTTGCATTTTTAGAAATTATTTTTGATAAGTAAATCTCCGTTTTGCCAATATTTTTTGCATGTGGTTGCAAATACCCTGTAAAATGTTCACTGATAATATATTTTTTATTTTTAAACCACTTTAAATATAGTGCAAAGAGTCCTGCAGGATATAATTTACTAACATGTAAGATGTCAAAATCCTCAGTTAATAGATATAGTTTTTTATAAGCTTTAAAATAGTAAATAAGTTTATTAATGTAATTTTTTGAAGGTTTTAAGTAAGCTATGATTGTTCTTATACCATTTGTAGTAATATCTGTTATTTCTTCTTTGTCAATTATTGGATTTGTAATTACATGAATTGTTGTAACATTATGTTTTGTTGCTACAGCTTCAATATGTCTTTGAATAAAATCACCATTTGTAGGAAGTACTTTTGAAGGATACCAACTATTTACAAATAATATGTGTAATTTTTTTTTATGCAAATTGTTATTGCTTATTTTAGTAAGCTAAAATAAAACTCTTTTATCAATTTAGATGCATATGAATATAAAACATATATTTTTTGACCTTGATCATACTTTATGGGATTTTGAGACAAACTCAAATAAAACATTTGAATTTATTTTCAAAAAGAATAATATAAAGGTGAATTTTAACAATTTTAAAGAAATATACAAACCTATTAATCAAAGGTATTGGAAATTATATAGAGATAATTTAGTTACAAAAGAAGAGTTGCGTTACCAAAGATTAAAAGAAGCATTTAATGAACTTAACTTTTATACAGATGACAATTTAATTGATTTGTTGGCAGAAGAGTATATTGAATATTTACCTACGAATAAAACCCTTTTTGACGGTGCAATCGAAATTCTAGATTATTTACAACCAAATTACCAAATGCATATAATCACTAACGGGTTTGAAGAAGTGCAACACAAAAAATTAGAAAGTTCTAAAATGTTGCCTTATTTTAATAATATTATAACTTCTGAAAAGGTAGGTGCAAAAAAACCAAATCCTAAAATATTTCATTATGCACTAGAGATATCAGGTGCAAAATCAGAAGAGAGTATTATGATTGGTGATAATTTTGAAGCCGATATATTAGGTGCTAAAAATGTGGGAATGCATACTGTTTTTTGTGAATTTAATGGT
>DAOVTC010000081.1 GCA_030633285.1 Flavobacteriaceae bacterium | reverse complement strand
TAAAACTTTATTACCCAGATACTAATAAATTTTATTACAATGAACTGGTAACTCCCATTAAGAGCGTTGTTAAACTCAATGAAGGTGGGCGAACCTATTTTTTATTAGAATTCGATAACAATGGGCTAACCTTTTATTTCAGGATAACTAAAGATAATGACCCCAATTATGGAATTATATACGGAATAGAAATACCGGAAATTGAAAACGGACAAATCATTGCTTATGACACTTTTTATTAGTGAAACCAAATTTTGAGGAGTTTTAAAACGTATTCAAAATTGTAGGTTGAACTAATCCTGCTTCCGATACCTATTGGGATTAGCGGGATCTGTGACAACACTTTACATATAACCGTTTTTTATTAAACAATCCAACCCTAACCATTTGAAATACTACTTGTTTCAAAACTTTTTATGGGAAACTTATTATAAAATATTTCTGATTTAAATAGCTTTACGAAAACAATCTTCTATCAAACGGGAATTTATAAAAATTGACAATCCTTATTCTTTTAAAATCTTTATGATGTGGATTTATCAAATAATTATAATCTCCTTTAACCACAGCTGAAGGGACTTTTAGAATACAGTGTTTATTACTTGAAATAAATGCATCTCCTTTATTTTGAGTTTTATAAGAATGTGGAAAGTCATTCCAATTTTCAGGAAGATTTTTTTCATTTAGAATTTGAATAGCTATTGATTTTGGAATATTAATTTCTAACATCACAAAATCTTTTGGTAAAGTAATCAAACTTAAATGAACCGAAACCTCTGCCATAGCCAAAGCTCTACTATCTGCACAATAAATAATCTCAGTACCTTTTGAATTCCAACGATTACCCGACTTTGAAGCTCCAATCCCAGATAATTCAGAAGCATATTTCTTGCGTGACAATCTATAAACCTGCATAGTAATTAAACAAAAATACCTTGATCTATACGATTTAACTCTTCCATTACCATTTCTTTACCATAAGAATCTTTTAATAATTCTATAGGTTTCATAGACCCTAAAGCGATAGAAATTGTTGTTAACCAAGTATAAAAGTTTTCATTATTATCAAAAACTTCACCACCAAAATATGTAACCTCTGCCAGTTCAATAATTTTTTCGGAATGATTTGGTTTAAAAATATGGTGCTTTTCATTTTTATATCGTTGCAAAGATTTGGTAGAAATATTTAAAAAATCTGCCCATTCAATATCTGTAAAAGGGGAAATAATTTTAATTTTATTAAAAAAAGAATAAGAAATACCCTTACGAATAGAATGAACAATTAACATTTTATTGTTTAAAAAATCTTTGTAAGTTATTTGTTTTTTACCTGAACCAACCCTATATACTGCTGCCACCTCACTAACCAAAGTGTTAACTTCTTTACTAAAATCATCATTATATTTTTTTTGCAAATCCATAATTAAGACATTTGTCTTCAAATTTACGACATTTATCTTATTTTTACAAATAAATTCTCATATTTATAAATCTAATTTAAATTGCTCAGGAAGTAATTTGAATGATTTTCTATGGTGATCTGTTACTCCAAGATCTCTAATTGCTTGGCGATGTTCTTTAGTAGGGTAGCCTTTATTATTTTTCCAATTATAACCGGGAAAATCTATATGGAGTTTTTCCATATATGCATCACGATAAGTTTTTGCCAATACAGATGCTGCAGCAATACTCAAATATTTACTATCTCCTTTGACAATAGTTTGATGTGGAATTTCTTTAAATTTTTTGAAGCGATTACCATCTACAATAATAAATTCAGGAATTATTCTTAATTTCTCAATAGATTTATGCATAGCTAAAATAGAAGCGTTTAATATATTAATTTTATCAATTTTTTCTTGATAAACATAAGCCACCCCATAAGCTAAAGCTTCTTTTTCAATAATTGCTTTTAATAATTGACGTTGTTTTTCGGTTAATTGTTTTGAATCATTTAACAATTCATGTTCAAAATTAGGAGGCAAAATTACAGCTGCAGCAACTACCGGACCAGCCAAACAGCCTCTTCCGGCTTCATCTGTACCTGCTTCAAATTTATATTTTGAAAAATTTAGTTTTAACATAATTATTTCTGAAATCAAAAATAGTAATACTCAATGTAATTCAATCAAAATTATATCATCAAAAATTTTACCTTTGTCAACACTAAAATATTTTCATGATTAAAAATTTAGTTTTTTTATTTTTTCTATTCTCTGTCTTTTCTGCTATATCGCAAATTGATCAAAGACAATTAACAAATATTGATAATAGGTTTGTTGAATATGAAGATGATACAATCAATACAAACACTAAAGAAATTAAAGTATTATTAAGTGGAAAAACTCATTATACAGATTACAAAGTTATTGATTACAAAAAAGACTCAACTCATATTGATACTACCCTAAGTACTAAAAAATATTATAAATTCAATTACCTTAGAAAAGACAATTTAGAAGTTATGGCTTTTGCCAATCAAGGACAAACTTTTAACAATTTAGCTTATAGTTTTGATAATAACTCATTATATCCTAAAATAGGTGTGCGGGCAAAGCAATTTAACTATTTTGATGTTGAAGATATAAAATATTACTATGTTCCAACTCCCACAACTGAATTATTCTATAGAACAGGAATGGAACAAGGTCAAGTTTTAAATGGTTTGTTTACCTTTAACACTTCACCTCAATTAAATGCTTCAGTTTCTTTTAAAGGAATGCGCTCTTTAGGGCATTATAGGCATGCACTAAGTGATCATGGCAATTTAAGGGTAACTTTAAGCTACCACACTAAAAATAAAAAATATTTTATTCGTTCACATCTAGTTGCACAAGATTTAAATAACAATCAAAATGGTGGATTAACTGATGAATCTATAGAAAATTTTGAAAATGGTGACCCTAACTTTACAGACAGGAACAGATTAATCACAAATTTTACCGATGCTAAAAATACTTTACGTGGAAACCGATACTATATAGATCAATCCTATAAAATCTGGCAAAAAAATGATACTCTAAAAACTATCCCATCTGAATTAAAAGTTGGACATATTTTTAATTATGAACGTAAGAATTATGAATATATACAAGATGCCGCTAATCTTATTTTTGGTGGAGCATTTACGTCATCAATTGATGATAAATTAAAATATTCTAAATTGTTTAATGAAGTTTATGTATCTCTTAACTCTCCAATAACTCTAGGTGAAGTAAAATTTAAGGTTAATGATTTTGATTATAATTACAAATATAAGAGTATAGTAATTTCAGAAAATCAAATAATAGATTCAAATCTTAACGGGAATGTTGTAGCAATTGGAGGAGAATGGAAAACCAATCTTAAAAAAATCAATTTGAATGTAGATGCTTCAACTATTGTTACTGGCAATTTACATGGTCATACATTTTCTGCATCTGCTCAATATGAAAAAGATAGTTTATTTGCTATAAGAGCGCATATTTTAAACAATAGTAAATCTCCTAATTTTAATTTTATTTTAAATCAAAGTGCTTATAAAAAATACAATTGGCAAAATAATTTTAAAAATGAAGAAATTAACAGTTTAACCTTTGAATTAGATGCCAAAAAGTGGATTTATGCTTCGGTACAAATAACCAATATAAATAATTACACTTATTTTGATGCTCCTGAATCTATTCTTGATCAAACAAAAGCAATTCAAGCTTCAGAAACTGTTAATTATTTAAAATTAAAAATAAACAAAGAATTTAAATTGGGTCATTTTGCTTTAGACAACCAGTTTATTTATCAAAAAGTTACAGATGGTGCTGATATATTTCGAGTACCAGACTTTATTACTCGAAATACCATTTACTACTCCAATTATTTATTCAAAGGCAAGCCTTTATTATTACAAACCGGTGTAACATTTACTTATTTTAGTAAATACTTTATGAATAGTTACAATCCTGTAATTTCTGAATTTTATTTACAAAATGATCGTGAGTATGGAGGATATCCTCTATTTGATTTCTTTATTAATGCACAAATACGAACTATAAGGTTATACCTGAATTTTGAGCATTTTAATTCTAGTTTTGGAAAATACGATTATTATTCTGCTCCTAAATATCCGTATCGAGATTTCACAGTCCGTTTTGGTTTAGTATGGAACTTTTTCATTTAATCTCATCCTAAATCCTTCTCAAAGGGAAGTAATTTTAAAATAAAAACTATGCAACAAGAATTTCAAATACAAGTAAATCCTGAAGTTGCTCAAAATCAAGAACAGCTTAAACAAATTGTTGCTAAAAAAAACAGCCTCCAAGTTTTTAATATCAAGCATATTGAAATTTTAAAACGATCTATAGATGCCAGACAAAAAAACATTAAGATCAATCTTAAAGTAAAAGTCTTTATCAATGAAGATTTTATTGACAAACCTGTTGAATTACCAAATTACAAAGATGTAAGTAAAGCGAAAGAAGTAATTATTATTGGTGCTGGTCCTGCCGGTTTATTTGCCGCACTAAAATTAATTGAAAAAGGTTTAAAACCCATTGTTTTAGAAAGAGGAAAAAATGTAAGAGAACGGAGAAAAGATCTAGCTGCAATTACAAAATTTCACTTAGTAGATGAAGATTCAAATTATTGCTTTGGCGAAGGTGGAGCAGGAACCTATTCTGATGGAAAGTTATATACACGCTCAAAAAAAAGAGGTGATGTTAACCAAATACTGTATTTGTTAATTGCCCATGGAGCATCAAAAAATATTTCCGTTGAAGCACATCCACATATAGGTACAAATAAATTACCAAAAATAATACAAGCTATTCGTCAAACCATTATAAATTATGGAGGAGAAGTAAAATTTAAAACTCGAGTTACTGATATTATCATCAAAAATGAAGCAGTAATTGGAGTTAAAACTCAAAATGGAGATATTATAAATTCCAATAAAATTATACTCGCCACAGGTCATTCTGCACGAGACATTTTTGAACTATTATACAAAAAGGGTATTAAAATTGAAGCTAAATCATTTGCATTAGGAGTAAGAGTTGAACATTCGCAAAAGTTAATTGACAGTATTCAATACCATTGTGATACTCGTAGTGAACACTTACCTCCTGCCCCATACAGTATTGTAAAACAAATAAAAAACAGAGGCGTTTATTCATTTTGCATGTGTCCGGGTGGTGTTATTGCTCCTTGTGCCACAGCTCCTGGTGAAGTAGTCACCAATGGATGGTCTCCTTCAAAAAGAGATCAAGCAACTTCAAATTCTGGTGTTGTTGTTGAATTAAAACTAAGTGATTTTGCCACTTTTCAGGATAAAGGACCATTAGCTGGCGTTGAATTTCAAAAACAAATTGAACAAAAAGCATGGCATTTAGCAGGAGAAACACAAAAAGTTCCGGCACAAAGGTTAATCGATTTTACCAAAGGAAAATTATCTAGCAATATTCCAAAAACTTCCTATATGCCAGGAACAACTTCGGTTGAATTGGGTACACTTTTCCCTGAATTTATTTATCAAACGCTACAAGAAGGCTTTAAACAATTTGGTAATTCAATGAAAGGATATTTAACCAATGAAGCTGTTGTTCATGCACCCGAGTCTAGAACATCTTCACCAGTTAGAATCCCTAGAGATCATAAAACCTTAGAACATGTACAAATTAAAGGATTATGCCCTTGCGGAGAAGGAGCCGGTTATGCCGGAGGTATTATTTCAGCAGCCATTGATGGTGAAAAATGTGCCGAGCAGATTAGTTTGGTTTATAAGTAGATTCTTATTAATAATTATGGTCTGTTTTAAGCATTATCTGAATTGTCGATTTTCTTTTTTATTCTTGCCGGATTTCCAACAAC
>DAOVTC010000055.1 GCA_030633285.1 Flavobacteriaceae bacterium | reverse complement strand
TATTAGTAAACGAAGTCGCGCCTAGAACACATAATAGCGGTCATTATAGTATTGAAGCAAGCTACACCAATCAGTTTGAACAGCATTTACGAGCTATTTTGAATTTACCATTAGGAAATACTGAAAGTAAAGTTGCCGGAATTATGGTTAACTTGGTAGGTGAAAAGGGATATACCGGAAATGTTGTTTATCAAAATATGGAAGAAATTTTAAAAATAGATGGAGTTACTCCTCATATTTACGGTAAAAAAGAAACCAGACCTTTTCGAAAAATGGGACATGTAACTATCGTTAATAAAGATATTGATGAAGCGAGAAAGATAGCCGAGAAAGTAAAGAAAACGATTAGAATTATCAGCGAGAAAAAATAATAAATACCATTTTTATATGCAATATTCAGGAGTATTAAAAAAAATGATGACAGAGAATACTTCCCCAGTTCAGTATTATCTGGATATGGAAAGTGATTTTTTGAATATGAATCAGTTGTTAAATAAAACAATTGAAATATCTTTTAAAGAATACCAATGTTTGAGTTGTGGAGAGAATAAAAAAATATTTCGTCAAGGATTTTGTTATGATTGTTTTTACAAAATGCCACAAACTGGCGACTGGATTATGCGCCCTGAATTAAGTAAAGCTCATCTCAATATTGAAGATCGTGATTTAGAATATGAAAAAGCAGCACAACTACAACCCCATATTGTTTATTTAGCAAATTCAAGCAATGTAAAAGTTGGTGTTACTCGTAAATCTCAAATTCCAACACGCTGGATAGATCAAGGTGCCCATGAAGCCATAGAAATTGTAGAAGTCCCTAATAGATACCTTGCTGGAATTACTGAAGTTGCTTTAAAAGAGTATGTTTCTGACAAGACCAACTGGCGTAAAATGTTGACCAATTCGGTTGTTGATTTAGATTTAAAAGAAGAACGAGAAAAGTTAGCAAAATATATCCCCGATGAGGCTAAACAATATTTTTTAGAAAACAATCAAGAAACTGAAATTGAATTTCCAGTTAACCAATATCCCATCAAAATTAAAAGTTTAAATTTAGATAAAACACCTACTTTTCAAGGTATGTTAAAAGGCATCAAAGGGCAATATTTAATTTTTGAAGATAATACCGTCTTTAATGTTAGAAATTGGGAAGGGTATGTTGTGGATTTGAAAATTACTTAAAATTTAACTTATCAACTCTATCTCCTCACCAACTTGTAAATCAAATTTCCTTCTAAACCAATACACAAAAAAGTATAGCAATGGTGTGTCTAATAAGGCAATTAAAAGTTTATATAAAAATCCGCTAAGTAATAGAACTCCAAATAAATCCCATTCAATCACACCAAAAGAACACAATAAAAATAAAACAGAAAAAGTATCTAAGAATTGAGAAGAAATTGTTGAAAAATTATTACGCAACCACAAATGTCTTCCTTGAGTTTTTTTCTTCCAAAAATGATAAATTCTAATATCAACAAATTGAGCAACCAAATATGCCATCGTCGATGCAAAAACTGCTAAAGCAGATAAACCAAAAACTTTATGAAATAATTTATTGTCTACAGGTGACCATTCCGTTGCAGGAGCAATATCAGAAATCATAATAATTAATAAAGAAAAAGCAGAAGCAAAAATACCAGCAATCACTACTTGGTTTGCTTTCTTCTTTCCATATATTTCTGAAATGATATCGGTTACTAGAAAAGTAATGGGATATGGTAAAATTCCAATTGAAATCTCAAATGTATATATTCCAAAAAAATCCCAATAAAAAAACTTTTGAAATATTAGATTAGAAACAACCAAAGAAGCAATAAAAATTGAAGCTAAAATTAAATAAATATTAAACGCAAGATTTCTTTTTTTTAAATTCATACTTAGCTAGTTATTGGTACTAAAATATAAAAAAATATTTACTTGTATTTCCTAAATAAAAGTTTACGAGTTTCTCTCCTAAAATCAACCACTTTACTAACTTTTTACTTTTAACTTTCAACTTTTTATTTTAATTCTCCTATTTTTGTAAAACAATTAAACAAACACACAACAAACTATGCATGCATACTTATTTCCCGGTCAAGGAGCCCAATTCTCTGGAATGGGATTAGACTTATTTGAAAAATCTCCATTAGCACAAGAATATTTTAACAAAGCAAATTCAATCTTAGGTTTTAACATTACCACTATTATGTTTGAAGGTACTGCTGAAGATTTAAAACAAACCAAAGTTACGCAACCTGCTATTTTTTTACACTCTGTTATATTAGCCAAAACATTAGGCGATGATTTTAAACCTGAAATGGTTGCAGGGCATTCTCTTGGAGAATTTTCAGCATTAGTTGCCAATGGTGTTTTAAATTTTGAATCTGCTCTCAAATTAGTTTCACAACGTGCTTTGGCAATGCAAAAAGCTTGCGAAATAGAACCTTCAACTATGGCTGCTGTTTTAGGATTAGAAGATAAAATTGTTGAAGAAGTTTGTAATCAAGTTAGCGGCATTGTAGTTGCAGCAAATTATAATTGCCCGGGTCAATTAGTAATATCAGGTGATCTAAAAGCCATTGACCATGCCTGTGAAATTTTAAAAGAAGTTGGTGCTCGTCGTGCTTTAGTTTTACCAGTTGGCGGAGCATTTCATTCGCCTTTAATGGAACCAGCAAGAGAAGAGCTAGCTGCTGCTATTGAAAATACAACTTTTAATGAACCTGCTTGTCCGATCTATCAAAATGTAACAGCAAAAGCTGTAAATAATGCTGCAGAAATAAAAGAAAATTTAATTGCGCAACTAACTGCTCCTGTAAAGTGGACACAAACTATCCAACAAATGATTGCAGATGGCGGTACAGAATTTACTGAAATTGGACCTGGTAAAGTTTTGCAAGGTTTGATGCGTAAAATTGATAGAAACGTAATTGCAAATGGAATCTCATAAAGTTAAACTTTAATTTATTTTAAAAAAAATGTCATTCCTGCGTAGGCAGGAATCTCAAACTTTAAACCAAAAATAAAATGAACAAAGGAACAATCTACACTCACAAAGAAAATAAAGTAGCAACTGTTACCTTTTTTCATTCTGCAAGTAATTCATTTCCCAGCGAATTATTAAATCGGTTAATTGATACTATAAATAGATTAGGAGAAGATGAAGAAATAAATATTATTTTATTACAAAGTGAAGGTGAAAAAGCATTTTGTGGTGGTGCTTCTTTTGATGAGCTTATAGAAATAAAAAACATTGAAGAAGGTAAACAGTTTTTCTCAGGATTTGCCAATTTGATCAATGCAATGCGTAAATGCACTAAATTAATTATTGGTAGAGTACAAGGTAAAGCTGTTGGTGGTGGTGTTGGAATTATTGCTGCTACTGATTATTGTTTTGCTACCGAAGCTGCTAGTGTAAAACTTTCAGAATTTAGTATTGGAATTGGTCCTTTTGTTATTGCACCAGCTCTTGAAAGGAGAGTTGGAGTTTCCGCTTTAAGCGAATTAACTATTGATGCTACTAATTGGAAAACTGCCTATTGGGCTAAAGAAAAAGGGTTGTTTTCAAGAGTTTTTGAAAATAATCGTGAAATGGATGAAGCCATTGAAATTTTGATTCAAAAATTAGCAAGTTACAATTCACAAGCTTTGGAGGAAATGAAAAAAGTGTTATGGCAAAACACCAATCACTGGGATGATTTACTTTTAGAAAGAGCCGAAATTAGCGGAAAACTTGTTTTATCAGAATTTACAAAAAACGCATTACAAAAATTTAAAAAATGAAATTAATCTCACTTTTATTACTTCTTCAAGTAGAAGATATTAAAGAAAAAATTGAAAATGCTCCTGATAGTGGTTATGAAATCGGTATTGTAATTGGTACTTACTTACCTTTTATCCTTTTAATTGCCTTAGCCTATTTTTTTTACTACCAGGCAAAAAAAAGAAAAGACAGAAATTAGTTCTTATTTTTTTTAATACCTTGGAAAGGTTTTTACAATATTTTCGTCATAAATACTAAACCTTTTCTTATGATATATAAATACTTATTATCACCAATTTTTCTTTTCAATATCGTGTTATTATCAGCACAAATGCAAAATCCAAAAAATATTCCATTTGACTGGAAAACTGATATTACTAAACATTCTGTTAATCTATCTGAAATTCAAATCGTATTACCTAAAGGCTCTTTTCCAACTTTAGATTTTCCAAAATTTGTTAGCAAAGAAAAGGGATTGAGTATGTTTTTTGCCAAAGAACCTGTTATTGCTATTGAAATTGATGGAAAAGCAAAAGCATATTCGTTGAATATACTAACCATGCATGAGATTTCTAATGACGTATTGAGTGATATTCCAATTTTAGTAACTTATTGTCCACTTTGTAATTCGGGTATCGTTTATCATCGAAAATTAGAATATAATGGAAAAGAAAATTTAATGGAGTTTGAACCTTCCGGTATGCTAAGAAATAGTGATATGGTAATGCTTGATCGAAATACTGAAACTTTATGGCAGCAATTAATGGGTGTAGCCATTGTAGGTGAATTAGATAAAAAAGAATTGGATATTTTACCTTCATTAATTATTTCTGTTGAAGAATTTTTTAATCGATACCCACATGGTAAAATCATGTCAAAAAAAACTGGTTTTGCCGAATCTGAAAAAAATTATGGAACAAATCCTTACAAAAATTACGATAACGAAAATGCCAAACCTTACGAACGGTTTTTTGATTCAGACAAAATAGATAAGCGTTTACCTCCTATGGAACGAATTGTTGATATTGAAAATAATGGAAATTACAAAGTTTATACTCTTTCAGATATTGAAAACAAAGGTGTTATAAACGACACATTTAAATCTAAAAAAGTTGTTTTATTTCATCAATCAGGAACAGTTTCTATTTTAGATCAGGCAAACATTAATGAATCAAAAGATATAGGAACTATTGCTGTTTATAATCGTAAACTTGATAGTAAAGAACTAACATTTGAAAAAGTAAATAAAATTTTTAAAGATATCCAAACCCATTCAAGTTGGGATATTACCGGGTATTGTTATGATGGAAAACTGAAAGGAAAACAATTACAGATTGAACCTCATAGTAACCATTTTGCATTTGCCTGGTTGGCTTTTTACCCTGAAACTGAAATATATAAAAAATAATCTGTAATTTGGCATAATCAACTAATAACCAAATTTTTTATGTCAATTTATCTAGCAGAATTTTTAGGAACTTTTTTACTTATTATATTTGGAGGAGGCGTTGTTGCCGGTGCAGTTTTAAAAGATTCAAAAGCAGAAAATACCGGTTGGCTCACAATAGTTATAGCTTGGGGTATTGGTGTTACTTTTGCAATTTATGCTGTGGGCAGTATTAGTGGTGCACATATTAATCCAGCTGTAACTTTAGGTTTTGCTTTTGCAGGAGAGTTTCCTTGGAATAAAGTCTTAGGATACATCATAGCACAAATATCAGGTGCCTTTAGTGGTGCAGTATTAGTTTGGATATTTTACATTCCTCATTGGTCAAAAACAAAAGACAAAGTCTCTAAATTAGCTGTTTTTAGCACTGTACCAGCTATACGCTCATATATTCACAATTTTGTAAGTGAAATGGTAGCTACTGCTATATTAATTTTTGGTTTACTTTTTATTGGTACAAATAACTTTACAGAAGGTTTAAATCCTTTGGTTGTTGGTGCATTAATTATGGCTATAGGGTTTTCACTAGGTGGTACAACTGGGTTTGCAATCAACCCTGCAAGAGATTTTGGCCCTCGAATAGCGCACTTTTTACTTCCCATTAATGGAAAAGGAAGTTCTGACTGGAAATATGCTCCAATACCGTTTTTTGGTCCAATTTTAGGAGGTTTATTAGGAGGCGCCGCTTATAAAATGTTATATGAAAATGATTTACAAATTAAATATTGGTTTATAATTTTAATAGCAGTTATTGTTTTAGTTTTTGCTGTTGTAAAAGGTTATAAATCTGAAAAAATCAAATAAAATGTCAAAAAAATACATCATTGCTCTAGATCAAGGAACAACAAGTTCTCGTTCAGTATTATTTGATGAAACTGGTAAAATATGTAGCATTTCACAGCAAGAAACTGAACAAATATATCCTGAACATGGTTGGGTAGAACAAAACCCTTTAGAAATATACCAAACACAAATTCAAACATTACAAAATGTAGTTAAAGAAGAAAATATCAAATTTTCTTCAATTGTAGCAATTGGAATTTCAAATCAAAGAGAAACTACCATTGTTTGGAATAAAAAAACAGGGAAACCTGTTTATAATGCCATTGTATGGCAAGATGTTCGCACAAGTGATATTTGTAAATACCTAAAAAAACAAGGTCTTGAGGATTACGTCAAAGAAAATACAGGATTGGTTATTGATTCATATTTTTCTGCAACCAAAATAAAATGGATTTTAGACAATGTTCCCAATGCAAAAAAACAAGCTCAAAATGATGAATTACTTTTCGGAACCATTGATACGTGGTTACTTTGGAAGTTAACTGATGGAAAAGTACATGCCACTGATTATTCAAATGCTTCCCGAACAATGTTGTTCAATATCAAAACTTTACAATGGGATGAAAAACTATTGAAAATCTTAGATATTCCAAAATCAATGCTACCTGAAGTAAAAGCTTCAAGTTACCATTTTGGTAATTTTATTCTTGACGGAAATACTATTCCAATAACTGGAATTGCAGGAGATCAACAGGCAGCACTTTTCGGACAAGCATGTTTTGAAAAAGGTGATATCAAAAATACTTATGGAACCGGTTGTTTTTTATTAATGAATACCGGTGAAAAAATACAATATTCTAAAAATGGATTACTAACAACTATTGCTTGGGGTCTTGATGATAAAATTTATTATGCCTTAGAAGGTAGTGTTTTTATTGCCGGTGCAGCTGT
>DAOVTC010000148.1 GCA_030633285.1 Flavobacteriaceae bacterium | reverse complement strand
TTTTTAGATGAAAAATTTAACTTTTGATTTTATTGTAATAGGAGGCGGTATAGTAGGAATGGCTACAGCCTATAAATTACAATTGAAATTTCCAAAAAAATCAATTGCAATACTTGAAAAGGAAGCTGAAATAGGATTTCATCAAACAGGGAGAAATTCTGGTGTAATTCACTCAGGAATCTATTATAAACCAGGTTCATTAAAAGCTCTAAATTGCAAAAACGGTAGAGAACAACTAATTGAATTTGCTGAGAATAACAACATCAAACATGAAGTTTGTGGTAAAATTATTGTGGCAATCAATAAAAATGAAATACCAATTTTAGAAGATATTTTTCAAAATGGTAAGAAAAATAATACTGAGGGTATTAGATATTTAAGTCCGTCTGAAATTTTAGATAAAGAACCATTTGTAAAAGGCATAAAAGCTATTTGGGTACCTACTGCAGGCATTATAAATTATGTTGATGTTGCAAATAAATTTGCACAATTAATTCCCAAAATAAATTCTGATAGTAAATTATTTAATCTTTTTGAAGCTCAAAAAATATCAAGAGATGATAATAAAAAGATAGTGCAAACTAATCTAGGTGATTTTATTGCTGAAAAAGTCATTGTTTGCTCGGGCTTGCAATCCGATAGAAATGCCAAGAAAGATAATGTTAAATTAGATATGCAAATTGTTGGATTTAGAGGTGATTATTATGAATTTTATGAACATGCAAAGCATAAAATTAATAATTTGGTTTATCCGGTTCCTAATCCGAAGTATCCTTTTTTAGGAGTCCATTTTACACGTATGATTGATGGTAGTTTAGAGTGTGGACCAAATGCTGTATTTTCTTTTAAAAGGGAAGGGTACAGTACAACTAGTTTTAATTTTAAAGATAGTTTACAAGCATTGACTTTTAGTGGTACTTGGAAATTGTTTGCTAAAAACTGGCATAAAGGAATAGATGAATATAAAAGAGCATTTTCAAAAAAGTTATTTGTAAAAGAGTTGCAAAAATTACTTCCTTCAATTGATGAAAATGATGTAAAACCTTCAAGATCAGGAGTGAGAGCTCAGGCGATTGATTTGAATGGAGATATGGTTGATGATTTTAAAATTATAAATAATAATGGTGTCATACATGTGATAAATGCTCCCTCTCCTGCAGCTACTGCTTGTTTGGCTATTGCCGATGAAATTGTTGCTGAAACCTTTAGAGAAAAAATAACAAGAAATGATGTAAATTCAAAACAAGGAGATTGCTGTTATTATAAAGAGGTATAAAATAAAAAAAACTGCCATTAATGGCAGTTTATAATTTATAACTAATAAAGTTATTCTTACTTTTGTAAGTGAACATCCATTTGTGGAAAAGGGATTTGAATACCAGATTTATTGAAGGCATTGTAAACATTTTCATTCATGTCAAAATAGACACCCCAATAGTCCTCAGCTTTAACCCAAATTCTAAAAGTTAAATTTACTGAACTGTCTGCCATTTCAGTTACACCAATGAACGGTGAAGGATCACTCAAAACTCTTTTGTCGCTTTGGCCAAGTTTATTCAAAACCTCTCTTGATTTTTCAACACTCTCACCATAAGCAATTCCAACAGAAATATCAACCCTTCTGGTTGGTTCGGTAGAATAATTTACCATTGAATTAGTCGATAACCCTCCGTTAGGAATTATAATAGTTTTATTATCCAGATCTGTAAGAATTGTATTAAATATCTGTATTTCTTTAACTGTTCCTTTATAACCTTGGGCATCAATAAAATCACCGACATTAAAAGGTTTAAAAAGTAATATCATAACACCTCCAGCAAAATTTTGTAAAGTACCTGATAATGCCATACCCACAGCCAAACCGGCAGCACCAAGAATTGCAATAAAAGATGTCATTGCAACACCCAACATGCTAAGTACACTAATTGCAAGTAAAACAGTTAAAAGTATACTAACAATACTTTTAAGGAATGGTTTTAGTGATTCATCAGTATCTCGTTTATCTAAAGTATTCCCAAATACTTTTATTAATTTCTTAATGATTATAGATCCGATAATCCATACAATAATTGCTCCAATCAATTTAGGGCCATATTCCATTACAGCATTTGTTAAATAGTTTAATATTTCACCAATATTTAAATTCATTATTTCTTTTTTTTAGGTTTATTTATAATATTTATTAATGTCTTGTTCTTCTATAACTTGACCTTGAAGGAGCTTGTCTAGAATATGAATGTGACGGTCTTGAACTAGGTTTAGAGTATGAAGACTTGTTAGTTGGTCTTGTACTTTGCTTATTAGAAGGACGAGTTGTAGGTTTTTTTGTCGGTTTTGTACTTGGTTTAGTTACTGGTCTTCCTGAAGACTTATATCCTTTATCGGTATTTATACCTTTGTTTTTTTTAGCGTTATTTAAATCAGCTCTATTATTAATACCCTTACTGTTTGAAGTAGCTTTTCTATTTTTATTTAGATCAGATCGATTACTAACACCCGGATTTCTTTTGTCAAATGATTTGTTAGGATTATTTTTAAAATAAGAATTATTTTTATTATTGATATTAACGTTATTGTTATTTATACGAACATTAGTACGGTTATATGAATTATGAACATTTATATGTACATGAACATTACTTCTGTACCTATAAGGAGGGTAAGGTCTCCATGGTCTAAAATATGGTGGGTGATATCCCCAATACCAAGGTGAATGCCAAGGGTGATATGTAGCCATCCAAAAAAAAGTAAAAAACACTGGAACTACTGGGTAAACAGGCGTAATATAATAATTTGGTCCATACATTTCTACATTACCCACAACTTGTACTTGTTCTTTGCCTTTTGAGTCTTTTTTTACATCTATAGTTGCTACTTCTTGATATTGGTCTTTACCAATTATAGCTTGAATGGAGATTGTATGTACATTTTTTTCAGTACCCGTTTCCATAACTCTTAAATAATCAACTTCACCATCATTATTTAAATCTAAATTTGATATTTGAGTATCAGGATCGTTTAACCTCTTTTCAAAATCTTCTAAATCTTTTGATTCTCCAAAAATTGAAGCGACAGCTTCAAGATCTAAATTATCACTAATATCTTCATTATTTGCTTGAATTGTAGTTACATCCTGTGCAGAAATTGAAAAAGTTGAAATTGTAAAAACTAAAATTAAACCAAATAAAGTTTTAGATTTGGACATTTTTTTTAAAATTTTAATGCTATAATTTCTAAATGATTAGAATATATGCAAATATATAAAAAAGATATTCTTTTATTTATATTTAAGAAAGTTAAACTAAAATGAAATAAACTTAAAGAAAAAATTAAATTTGTATCAAGAATCAACAAACTGATAAATCTTTGAACTTTAATAAATACACATCTGAGTTTAGATATAATTTAAAATTAGCATATCCAATAATGATAGGCCATTTGGGGCATATTTTAGTTGGATTAGCCGATAATATTATGGTAGGTAGGCTTGGAGCAGCTCAATTAGCAGCTGTTTCTTTAGGGAATAGTTTTGTTTTTATTGCTTTTTCATTAGGAATAGGTTTTTCATTTGCAATTACTCCATTAATTGCCGAAGCTGATGGTAAAAATGATATTGAAAAAGGAAGAAAATATTTTCAGCATGGACTAATTCTATGTACTATTTTAGGATTGAGTATGTTTTTAATGTTGGTATTGGCTACACCTATTCTTCACTATATGAATCAGCCAAAAGAGGTTGTAGAATTGGCAATTCCATATTTAAATATTGTTGCATTTTCAATGATTCCTTTAATGATTTTTCAAGCGTTTAAACAATTTACTGATGGCTTGTCTCAAACCAAATATGGTATGCATGCAACTTTGATAGCGAATGTTGTAAACGTTGTTC
>DAOVTC010000164.1 GCA_030633285.1 Flavobacteriaceae bacterium | reverse complement strand
GAAGATTTTGTAAAGGCTTCAATAATTGGTAAAAAAGAATAAGTTGCCAAAGCTGGTGCTTCATCCGTTTTTGTGTAGATAATTTTAGGAGTTTTACTCATTTTATAATTTTATAAAAACTATTTTTATTACTGTTATAAGTAAAATAGTATTGATAATTGATTTAAATTTTTCGTCACAAATATACTTTTTTTTACTTAAAAAAAAGTGACTTTAATCACTACTTAAAATGAACTGAAACTATGTTTTTACAATTATAATTTCAATCTAATATTGGAGTAAATATGCAAGGGTTTTTAGGTTTTTAAAATCTAAATTATTTCAAAATATGGTAAGTATTTGATAAAATAAGTATGAATGTAAAAAAAGCCATAAAAAATGTTAGTTTTAAATGGCTTTTGAAAAAGCTTATACAATATTTAAAATAAGATAAATACTGGCTTAATGATAGTAAATCATTAATTAAGCTATTTTAATTATTGTTTTTTAAAATTATAATATTTCAAAATTTATTGTGCTAAACACATTAGGTATGAAATAAATTTAAAAAACAAATAGGAAGTTAATTAAAACTCCATAAAGTCAGCATTTATTTATGAAACAGTTTTCATAACATAATAGGGGGTTGTTTCAATAAATAAAAAAAGACTCTGAACAAAAATAAGATTTGAAATGTATTAGCTAGGAGAATTTGAGGTTAATTTACTAACAGGATATAAACAATACTTATTAATAATTGTTAATAACTGATTGTAATACAAAACAATAGCCATAACAGAGGAAACCTTTGTTATGGCTATTTGCCGAAACATTTTGTGATATTTACAACCAATTTCTCAGTTGTAATTCATTATGTAAAACATAACTATTCACTCTTTGTTTCTATTAAAAATACCTTTTCAAATCACTATAAAAAAACTATAACTAACGCTATAATTAATTTCTGGTAAAAAGCAGTATATCTTTAATTCTGCGATTAACAACCTTTAAATGACTTATATTTATGCTAAATACTCAGCTATTTATTGATAAGAATATCAACCACAATTAAAGTTTAGAACTTTAATAAACTCAAATTAAAATTAATTCAAAATATAAATATCGAAGATTTGCACCTTTTAATACTTATATAGAAATTAATCTTCACTTAAATTCTGTATCAAATATAGAAACTATAAATAAAAAATCAATAAAATTAACTATTTAGTTCTTAACAAGATATGAAGATACCTTATGAACATTTGTTAATAAAAATCCCATTTCATTTGAAATGGGATTTAGAAGTTTTAAAGTTGAAAAAAATTAAATTCTTTGTTCTTTAATTTGTGCTTTTTTACCGGTAAGGTTTCTGAAATAGAAAATTCTAGCTCTTCTAACTTTACCTTTTTTATTGATTTCAATTCTTTGAATTGCAGGTAAATTGATTGGGAAAATACGTTCTACACCAACTGTTCCTGACATTTTTCTTATTGTAAATGTTTCTGTGCTTCCACTACCGCGTCTTTGAATCACTACTCCTTTAAAAAACTGAGTACGTGTTTTCTTGCCTTCTCTAATCTCGTAATAGATAGTGATAGTATCACCAGCTGAAAAATTAGGAATATCATTTTTGGTTACAAATTCGTTTTGTACAAAATCTACTAAATTTCCCATTGTTTTGATTTAAATGGTTTTTCATAAATCAACGTACACGATTTTCGTCAGAGGTTAATTTTGAGTTTGCAAATTTAAAAAAAACTTTTAAATTAAAATAGCTCTTTATAAATAATTTTAAAACTATTTTTATATTTATAATTACCTTTAAAACCGTATGTTAGCGTACAATCCGATACTGTTTTCAAAATATGTAGGACTAAGAATGGTGCTTATTTTTTTATTTTTAAAAGGATTCCAATTTTTAAGAGGCTCAAATCGGTAAACCAGATCAGTAACTATGATTCCAATGCCAGCACCTACCAATACATCAGAGACCCAGTGATAGTTGTTTAAAATCCTTAAAATCCCAGTTGTAGTTGCGAATAAATATCCGCTATAAGCGAGCCAAGGACTAGAATCAATAAATTCATGATGCAAAACCGTTGCCATTACAAATGCATTGGATGTATGACCAGAAGGAAAGCTGTAATGTACCCAATCATTTGGTCTATCTTCTTTGGTTAGGTTTTTTATACCAATGGTAATTAAATTATTGGCCAATCCGGCAATAACTAAATATTTTGTTTGGGTGAAAGCATCATTTTTGCTTTTTACTTTAAATAAATCTGCAGCATACATTGTTAAAGCTGGAACATAAAGTAAAAAATCATCAGCACTTGTATTAAAATCTGGAAATCTATTTTGTATTTTCTCTTGCAGGTTCTCTTTGCCAAAACTTCCAGTAGAATAATTGACAAATAACCCTGTACCAATTAATGATAATGGGACAATGGATTTTTTAAAAAATGATTTTTGTGTCTTTTGTTGATAAACATGCGTACTATCTATTTGAGCATAGGATGAAAACTGTATCAAAAAGAGTATGATAAGAAAGAATTTATTCATGATTGTTTTCTTCATTTCTTAATAAGTCAGGACGAATAGATGCTGTTCTTTTTATGGCCTCATCAAGACGCCATTGTTCAATTTTTGGAAAATTACCTGATAAAAGAATTTCTGGAACTTTCATATTTTTGTATTCAGCAGGTCTTGTATAAACAGGTGGAGCTAATAAATCATCTTGAAATGAATCCGTTAAGGCTGAGGTTTCATCTCCTAATACACCTGGTATTAATCTAATTATAGCATCACTTAAAACAGCAGCTGCTAATTCTCCTCCTGATAATACGTAATCACCAATTGAAATTTCTTTAGTAATATAATTATCTCTAACCCTTTGATCAACACCTTTATAATGACCAGTTAAAATAATAATATTTTTTACAGAAGATAATTTATTTGCCATTTGTTGGTTTAAGGTTTTGGCATCTGGTGTCATGAATATAATCTCGTCGTAAGTGCGTTGTTCTAATAAATTGCTAATGCATTTATCGATAGGCTCAATCATTAAAACCATACCGGCACCACCGCCAAATTGAGCATCATCAATTTTACCATATTTATTTATGGCATATTTACGTAAATCATGAAAGTGGACTTCCACCAATCCTTTGTCAATAGAACGTTTGATGATGGAATGTTCAAATGGACTTTTAATTAATTCAGGTGAAACAGTAATTATATCTATTCGCATATGGCAAAATTAAACCTTTTTTAGAATATTAAACATAGATTGTTATTTAGAAATACCATTTATATTTGCAATAGTGAAACAGGTTAAACTAAAAACAAAAAAATTGTTGATTGGATCTAAAAATAATTTTATCGTATGGATGCAATAATTAAAGATAGTCAATATTTTAAATTTTGTTTTTATGGATTTCTCAAAAACCTT
>DAOVTC010000100.1 GCA_030633285.1 Flavobacteriaceae bacterium | reverse complement strand
TTTTTAAAATGAAACTCTTGCTGCCATGATAAGCCTTTATATTTAAAAGCAGTTTCAAATAACAACTGATCTACTTTATATTGCCCATCAACTCCATCTTCAAACCCAGGCAATTGCCCTGCCCCAGAAGTTGAAAATCGAGTATATTTACTTGTGTTTGTAACTCCAGCAATTGCAATAGAAGAAATAAATTTTTGATGATTTTTTATATCCGAACCTAAAAATTTCAAAACCTCTCCATTAGGATTCCATTGCAGTCTCAATAAATACATTAATGTATTCTCATCATTTGAAGAACCGCCTCTTCCGGTTCCGGAAAATACAGATGCCCAATAATTAAAATTTGCCGCACCTTCTCCTTTTAAATTTCCATAAAGTGAAACACCCTGTTGCCTATCAATTGTAAAAACATTATTAATTATTGACCTATCAACATCTTGTTGTTTACCAGAAGAGATTATTCTCTCTCGAGAATATCTTGCTTTCCATTGCCCTACTTTTAATTTTAAAAAAGGATATTTTTCAATCATCACCCTAAAATCGAGTAAATTACCTCCAACAATATCTTGTTCTAAATAAAACTTATAATATGGTTTGAAAGCGTGGCCTCCAATTTTTATTCTTCCTCTATTGATGCCAAAAGTTGTATTTTGGTCTGAAAAATCATTACCAAGAGTAGGAAATTCTCCCTCTTCAACTTTCGCTCTAAACTGCCCTCTAAAATCTATTTGTAATAAATAAGTGTTATCATACAAATGAAATTCAAAACCTTTTCCTTTGGTCATATAAAAATTATCATTTTTTTCTTGACCAAAAATTGGTAAAGAAAAAAATATGAATACAAAAAATATGAAAAACTTATTTAACAAAACCTCTTTTTTAATTAGTCAAATTTTGAAATAAACTTTCTAAACTATTAATTTTTTGCTGTATTTGTAAAGTTTTTAATCCGTTAGTTTGAGCAAAATCAAATATTTCAGGTCGCATATCTTTTTTAGTGTCAAAAATTAATTGCCAAGTATTATCAAAAACATTAAGAACACTTTTTATATTTGGTATTGTATTTAATAATTGTTCTTCAACACGTAAATCAAATTCAACTTCAATAGTTTGTTCTTGGTTTTCTAATAAATCTTTTAATTTTTTATCAGCAACTATCTCTCCTTTATTTATAATTATTACCCTATCACACATAGCCTCAACTTCTTGCATAATATGTGTAGATAACAATACTGTTTTAGTTTTACCAATATCTTTTATTAAATTTCTGATATCTGCCAATTGATTTGGATCTAGACCTGTAGTTGGCTCATCTAAAATCAAAACTTCCGGATTGTGTAAAAGTGCTGCTGCTAATCCCACTCTCTGACGATATCCTTTTGAAAGCTGATTGATTTTTTTACCCTTTTCAGGGGATAAACCTACTAAGTCAATAACTTCATTTATTCTGTTTTTAGATACTTTATGAATATTCGCATGAAAATTTAAATACTCTTTTACATACAGATCTAAATATAACGGATTGTGTTCGGGTAAATAGCCAATCGATTTTTTTACCTCAATATCATGAGTCAAAGTATCAAATCCATTCACTTTTACTTGCCCTTCATTTTGATTAATGTAAGTAGTCAATATTTTCATCATAGTTGATTTCCCTGCACCATTTGGCCCTAAAAACCCAACTATTTCACCAGTTGGTATTGTAAAAGACACATTGTTTAATGCTTTTTGTTTTCCGTAAAGTTTTAAAACATTTTGTACTTCTATTGACATAAAAAAGTAATTTGCTGAGTACAAAGAAACAAAACTTTGTGGGTTTATTTTAAACTCAAAACAAATAAAACCACAAAATTATCTTTCAATTAATTTCAAATTCGCTACAAAACAAAAATAATGTTAAAGATTTATCAATAAAATCACAAAAACACTTGCAATTAAAAAAAATATTTATAGATTTGCTGCCACATTAAAAAATTATGAACAACACTTTTTACATTTTTAACCGTTTTTACTTTTATTTTTATTTTAAAATAAAGTGAGACTCTATATGTAAATTAGTTAAATAATATAACATCATAAAGTCTCGAAATTTTCGAGGCTTTTTTTTTAGATATAATTAAAATGAAAGTAGCAATACAAGGTATAAAAGGTTCTTTTCACGATATCGTTGCCAAACAATTTTTTGGCGATAATATTGAATTGTGTGAATGTTTGTCATTTACTGAAATTCCTATATTGTTAAAAAACAACGAAGTTGATAGTGCTGTAATGGCAATTGAAAATTCAATAGCTGGAGCCATATTACCAAATTATGCTTTAATTGATGAATATAATTTAAATATTGAGGGAGAAATTTATTTAAATATTCATCATCATTTAATGGCTTTAAAAGGACAAAAATTAGAAGATATTAAAGAAGTTTGGTCACATCCTATGGCGATTTTACAATGTCGAAAATATTTTAGAAATCATCCAAATATCAAATTAATTGAAGAAAAAGATACTGCAGAAGTTGCTAAAAGAATTCAAAATGAAAAAATTAAAGGAATTGCAGCAATAGCAAGTAAAGAAGCATCAAAACTTTATAATTTAGAAGTTATTGCTGACGATATCCAAACTATTAAATATAATTCAACTCGTTTTTTCATCCTTAAAAAGGAAAAAAATAGTCCTGTTCATTCAAATAAAATTGGTGGCGTACAAAATAAGTCATCTATCAAATTTATCACCAAACACGAAACAGGTAGTTTAGCAGAAGTTTTAGATATTTTTGCTAAACACGAAATTAGTTTAACTAAAATTCAATCATTGCCTAAAATTGAAGAACCGTGGAAATATTCTTTTTTTATTGATCTTGTTTTTGATGATAAAACCCTTTACAATAATGCTTTACATTTAATAAATAAAAAAGTTACACACTTAAAAATACTAGGAGAATACCATCAAAATACAATAACGAAATGATTCAAGTTGCCAACAGATTAAAAACTGTAAAAGAGTATTATTTCTCTAAAAAATTAAGAGAAGTTAGATCTCTGATTAATCAGGGAAAACCAATT
The DNA here is from genome assembly GCA_030633285.1 of Flavobacteriaceae bacterium. The sequence continues at coordinate 2,268 of DAOVTC010000100.1, read as the reverse complement.
ATAAATTTAGGTGTTGGAAGTCCTGATTTACAACCTCCACAAGAAGTTATAAATGCATTAAATAACTCAACTATTTACGGATATCAAAATTATCAAGGTATTCCTGAATTTAGACAAGCTATATCTGATTTTTATTACAAATATTACAATGTTTCTTTACAAGTTAGCGATGAAATTTTACCTTTGATGGGATCAAAAGAAGGTATTTTACATATTTCAATGGCGTATTTAAATGAAGGTGATGAGGTGTTAATTCCAAACCCTGGATATCCTACCTATACTTCTGTAACTAAATTGGTTCAGGCTAAACCTGTTTATTACGATTTAGTTGAAGAAAATAATTGGTTCCCCAACTTTGAAGCTTTAGAAAAAGTAAATCTAGAAAAAGTAAAAATAATGTGGGTTAATTATCCACACATGCCAACAGGTAGCTCACCAACTAATACATTATTTGAAAAATTAATTGCTTTTGCTAAAAAACATCAGATATTAATTGTGAATGATAATCCATATAGTTTTATTTTAAATGATAAGCCTAAAAGTATTTTAGCTTATGAAGGAGCGAAAGATGTTGCAATTGAACTCAATTCATTAAGTAAATCTTTCAATATATCAGGCTGGAGAGTTGGTATGGTAGTTGGAAAAAGTGAATATATCAATAACATATTAAAAGTAAAAAGCAACATGGATTCTGGCATGTATTACGGTATCCAACAAGGGGCAATTACAGCTTTAAAATTATCAAAAAAATGGTTTGATCAAATCAATACTATTTATAGAAAAAGAAGGAATATTATTTGGGAAATTTGTGATAATCTTCATTGTACTTATGATAAAACAAATACAGGTTTATTTGTATGGGCAAAAATTCCAAAAGGTAAAACCTCTAATGAAATTACAGATGAATTGTTGTACCATTACAATGTTTTTATTACTCCAGGTACTGTTTTTGGAAGTAACGGTGAAGGATATATTCGCTTTTCACTTTGCGTAGAAGAAGATAGAATTAAAGAAGTTTTAACCAGAATTTCTAAAAATAATTAAAATGAAAAAAGTTGCAGTCATAGGATTAGGATTAATTGGCGGTTCCTTAGCTTTAGAGTTGAAAAAAGTTACTTGGGCTACTATTTATGGCATTGATAAAAACCCCAAACATCTTAATAAAGCTCTTGATCTTGGTATTATTTATAAAAAAGCTGATATCAATATTGTTAAAGAAGTTGATGTGGTAATCATTGCTGTTCCTGTAAATGTAATTCCAGAACTTACTATTCAAGTTTTAAGTTTAATTAATGAAAATACTTTGGTTTTTGATGTAGGTTCTACCAAATCCGTAGTTTGTGAAGCAGTAAAAAATCATCCGAAAAGGAAAAATTTTGTTGCTCTTCATCCTATTTCAGGTACAGAATTTTCAGGACCTGATGCTGCTATTTATGATTTGTTTACCAATAAAGTAAATATTATCTGCGAACAAAATTTAAGCAGTAAAGAAATGATAAACCGTGCAGTTAGCATATTTGAAAAATTAAAAATGCGTAATGTATTTATGGATTCTGCCGAGCAACACGATAAACACATTGCTTATGTCTCACATCTATCACATATCAGTTCATTTATGCTAGGAAAAACTGTTTTGGAAATTGAAAAAGATGAAAAAAGTATTTTTGATATGGCTGGAAGTGGATTTGAATCAACCGTTAGGCTAGCAAAAAGTAATCCTGAAACATGGACACCAATTTTTTTACAAAATAAAGAATACATATTAAAATCATTAAACGAATACATTAAAAATTTAAATCATTTTAAAAAAATAATAACTGACGAATCAGCAGAAAAAGTTTATGCAATTATGCAAAATACAAACAAAATAAAAAGTGTTTTAGCTGGTATTAAAAATGGAAATGGAAATGGAAAATAAAAATTTTAGAACATGGTTAGACAACATGCAATTAGATCATCCTTTGGTAATTGCAGGACCATGCAGTGCAGAATCAGAAGAACAAGTTTTAGAAGTTGCTCATGAATTAAAAAATACGGATGCTACTGTGTTCAGAGCAGGAGTTTGGAAGCCTAGAACCAGACCTGGTACTTTTGAAGGAAATGGCGTAAAAGCATTGCCATGGTTGCTAAAAGTAAAAGAAGAAACAGGATTACTTACTGCTATAGAAATAGCCAATGCACAACATGCAAAACTAGCATTAGAATTTGATATTGATATCTTGTGGATTGGTGCTCGTACAGCGGTAAACCCATTTGCCGTTCAAGAAA
>DAOVTC010000098.1 GCA_030633285.1 Flavobacteriaceae bacterium | reverse complement strand
TTCTAAAACACTTTTTGCCCTTACAAATGCAACACCTCCACCGGCAATAATTCCTTCCTCAATAGCAGCTTTTGTAGCATTTAGTGCATCATCGACTCTATCTTTTTTCTCTTTCATTTCAATTTCACTGGCTGCACCAATATACAAAACAGCAACACCACCAGCTAATTTGGCAAGACGTTCTTGTAATTTCTCCTTATCGTAGTCAGAAGTTGTAGTTTCAATTTGTGATTTAATTTGATTAACTCTTCCTTTGATATCTGCTGATTTTCCAGAGCCGTTCACTACAATGGTATTATCTTTGTCAATAGTTACTCTTTCTGCAACACCTAACATATCAATTGTTGCATTTTCTAAAGTAAATCCTCTTTCTTCTGCAATTACAGTTCCACCTGTTAAAATTGCAATATCTTCTAGCATTGCTTTTCTTCTATCACCAAAACCAGGAGCTTTTACTGCTGCAATTTTTAATGATCCACGTAATTTATTAACTACTAAGGTTGCTAAGGCTTCACCATCAATATCTTCTGCAATTATTAATAATGGTTTACCTGTTTGAGCAACTGGTTCTAATACAGGTAATAAATCTTTCATTGTTGATATCTTTTTATCATACAATAAAATATATGGAGATTCTAGATCAGTGATCATTTTCTCAGAATCAGTTATAAAGTATGGAGATAAATATCCTCTGTCAAATTGCATACCTTCAACAATATCTACATAAGTATCAGTACCTTTTGCTTCTTCAACAGTAATAACTCCTTCTTTACCAACTTTTTCAAATGCCTGAGCAATTAAATCGCCAATTGAATTATCATTATTTGCTGATATTGAAGCAACTTGTTTAATTTTATCTAACTTATTTCCAACAACTTGTGATTGTTTTTCCAAGTCAGTAACAACAGCTTCAACAGCTTTGTCAATACCGTGTTTTAAATCTAATGGGTTGGCACCAGCTGCAACATTTTTAAGGCCTTCTTTTACAATTGCCTGTGCAAGAACTGTGGCAGTTGTTGTTCCGTCACCTGCTAAGTCGTTGGTTTTTGAAGCAACTTCTTTTACCATTTGAGCACCCATATTTTCAAGAGGATCTTCTAATTCAATTTCTCTTGCAACAGTTACACCATCTTTAGTAATTTGTGGTCCGCCAAAAGCTTTACCAATTACTACGTTACGACCCTTAGGTCCTAATGTTACTTTAACAGCATTTGCTAAAGCATTAACACCGCGCTTTAAACCATCGCGGGATTCTATATCAAAAATTATATCTTTTGCCATTTTTTATATTTTTTATTCTGAATTTGTTTCAGAATTTATTAATAATCAGTTTGTTATGTGTATTAAAGAATCGCGAAAATATCACTTTCTCTCATGATTAGATAGTCATTCCCATCTAATTTTAATTCAGTTCCTGCAAATTTGCCATATAAAACTGTATCGCCAACTTTTACAGTTATTGGTTCATCTTTTGTGCCTTTTCCCGTAGCAACTACTTTGCCTTGTTGTGGTTTTTCTTTTGCTGAATCAGGAATGTATAATCCAGATGCCGTTTTAGTTTCTGCTGCTAAAGGTTCAACAACAACTCTATCTGCGAGAGGTTTTATTGTTAATTTACTCATTATATAAGTTTTTAAGTTATTTATTGTTTTGATTTACTTTATGCAAATATATTGCCAATATGTAATTTATGACAAATAGCAAAAAAAAAATGCCAACGTGTCATTTACATTGGCATTTTTATAGTTTTTTTATAGTATTTTAATTAGAGCTGTCAATAACTTTGTCTGTATTTAAAGTAGCAGGAGCTTCCAAAACATCTCTTTCATTTACTATTTTTTCGGTAGCTGATTTTAAATCTACTGTATTATTTCTAGGAATTGCAAAATTAGATAATAAAATCAATGCAAATAAAGCAATAGCTAAAGTCCAAGTACTTTTATCTAAAAAGTTAGTTGTGTTTTGTACACCTCCTAAATTTTGTGAACCTGCTCCTCCAAATGAAGATGATAAACCTCCGCCTTTAGGGTTTTGAACCATTACTACTAAAATAAGTAATGCGGATACTATAATAATCAATACTAAAAATAAAGTGTACGACATAATTTTTGTTATTTATCTTGTAATTCTTTTATTGCTTCAATTTGGTTTGCAAAGAAACTACTTTTTTCGGGATATTTCAAACTTAAGACTGTAAAAGCTGTAATTGCTTTATTATACTTTTTTTGTTCTAAATAAACGTGAGCTAGAGTCTCGGTCATTAAGCTTTCATTTTCAATAATACTATCAGTAGCTATGTTTCTGCTAATAAAAGTGTTAGTTGGGTTTATTTTTGGATTAGAGGCGATGAATTTTTCGATTAAATCAAAATTTCTTTCTGAAGTTTTCGATTGATTTTTTCTATTATTATTAGAATCTATAATGTTGATATCTAGATTTTCATCTCTTTGTATGGGTTTAATAGATGAAATTTGTAGCCATTCATTAAAAGAATAAGTTTCAGATGTACTAAATTGTATTGGTTTTCCAATAGGAAGTGTGTCATAAATAGTTGATTCTTCTTTTGATTCAACCATTTTTTCTGATTTTTTTTCTAATTTAATATTTTTTGAAGGCGGAATGTAGTTAAAATCAGGGGATGTTATAAAGTCAAACAAAATAGCTCTATCAGTTGTATATGCAGCTGTTCTTTTTAAGATATTATTGTATTTAAAACTTCCTTGATTTTTTAAACCATTTAAATATAAAAAATGAGCAGCTTGAAAATACGGATATTCATCCAAAATATTTTTTAAACTAACAGTTTGACCTTTAGAAGTTATTCTTGGATTTTCTAAATTATTTGTAAATTCAATTAAATTCATATTTTATCAATCAAGCAAAATTTATTTCAATTCTCTCTATTATCTTTTCTCAATTCACAAACTACCACTTAGCAACTGAAGCGTTAAAAATATCTTGTGTTATTCTTTCAAATATCTCATTATAGGCTTCTTCTAAAACGCTTCCTGTTAATTGTAAATTTGCATCATAATCACTATAAAAAGAAAAAGTTTGTTCGAAATTATCTTCTTCAATTAGTCTGTTGTAAAATCGAACCCTAACAGCAACAGTTAATCTGCTTTGTGCGGCAGTTTGTTCAGCAGTAGCTGCTATAGGTATAATTCTGTATTGTGTTATTTCACCTTCAAAATGTAAATCTCCACCTGAATTTGTTAACTTTAAATTAGTTTGTCTCAAAAAGAGATCTTGTAATTCTAAAGTGAATTTTTGACTTAAAGATGGCTCTACCAAACGGGCATTATTTGGAAAAAAATCAATTTGTATTGTTTTTGCATCACCGGTACTTCCTCCTGTAAATGAGTAAACTCCACAGCTTTGGGTAACAAACAATGTTAATATTGTAATTATATAAAAGTATTTTTTCATTTTAAAATAAAATATTTTCTTTCAAGAATTTTATCAAAAATAAACGAATAAACATTAAGATTTACAAATTATATTGATTAATTTTTCTATATAGAGTTCGTTCAGATATTCCCAATTCTTTTGCAGCAAGTTTTCGTTTACCTTTATTGCGGTTTAAAGCTTGTTTAATCATTTCAAATTCTCTTTCTTGTAAAGAAATTGTTTCTTCAACTGTTTCTGCTTCATCAAAGGGTTCTATACTTGAACTATTTTGAAAAGTTTCAGTTTTAGGGGTAGAAATAATTTCTAAGGTGCTGTCATCCTTATTGTTGTCTTCTTTACCGTAAATTTTATCTATTAAAAGTTGTGTGCTTTTTTGAGGTTGAATTTCACTTTTATCTTTTATTAATTCTTCTGTCAACCTTTTTAAATCTGTAATATCATTACGCATATCAAATAAAACTTTATATAAAATTTCACGTTCATTTGAAAAATCACTATTTGATGATTTTTTCGTAATAATGGCGGGTAAATTATTGCCATAATCTGGTAAGTATGATTGTAAAACAGAAGCATTAATTTTTCTGTTTTGTTCAATAACAGAAATATGTTCTGTCAAATTTCTTAGCTGTCTGATATTTCCTTTCCAAGGATAAGATAGTAAGACATTAATTGCATTTTCTTCTAAGCGCAGAGTTGGCATTTTATATTTTTGAGCAAAATCTGAAGCAAATTTTCTAAATAATAAATGAATATCTTCTTCACGATCTCGAAGTGGAGGTAAATGAATTTCAACAGTATTGAGCCTATAATATAAATCTTCCCTAAACTTTCCTTTTTGTATAGCTTCAAGTAAGTCTAAGTTTGATGCAGCAACTATTCGTACATCGGTTTTTTGAACTTTTGAAGATCCTACTTTTAAAAACTCACCATTTTCTAATACACGAAGTAATCTTACTTGTGTTGTTAAAGGTAATTCACCAACTTCATCTAAAAAAATTGTACCACCATCTGCTACTTCAAAATACCCACTACGTGCTTGAGTTGCTCCTGTAAAAGAGCCTTTTTCATGACCAAAAAGTTCACTATCAATTGTGCCTTCAGGAATAGCACCACAGTTTACAGCAATATATTTTGCATGTTTACGATGAGATAAACTATGTATGATTTTTGGAATAACTTCTTTACCAACACCACTTTCCCCAGTTACTAAAACTGAGATATCTGTAGGAGCAACTCTTATTGCTTTTTGTAATGCAATATTTAATTGGTTATTATTTCCAATGATGCTAAAACGTTGTTTTATTGTTTGAAGTGAGTCCAATGTTTGAGTTTTAATTCGGAAATTCCGAGTTTATTTATCTAATATTTTTAACTAAGTTTTTTATTTTTGTTAACAGCCTACAGCTATTTCCTTGTCCCAAGTAAAGTAGCAGAAGTGCAATCGTCAATTTTAACTTGTACAAAATCTCCTTTACACTCATTTCCTTTTTTAAATACAACTACGGCATTTTGGGAGTTTCTACCCATCCAGTGTAAATCAGATTTTTTTGAATTACCTTCAATCAATACTTCAACAGTTTTGCCTACGAATTGCTGCATTCGGTATAAGCCGTGTTTTTGTTGTAAATTGATTATTTCGGTTAGCCTTCTTTTTTTAATTTCTAAAGGTACATCATCTTCCATGTTTTTGCCAGCGGGTGTTCCAGGTCTTTCTGAATACGCAAACATAAATCCGAAATCGTATTTTACATATTCCATTAATGATAAAGTTTCTTTGTGATCTTCTTCTGTTTCTCCACAAAAACCAGTAATCATATCTTGAGATATTGCGCAATTAGGAATTATTTTTTTAACATTATCAATCAACGTCATATACTCTTCGCGGGTATGTTGGCGATTCATTTTTTCAAGAATTTTTGTGCTACCAGATTGAACAGGTAAATGGATGTATTTGCAAATATTATCATACTTGGCCATGGTGTGTAACACATTTAAACCCATATCTTGTGGGTTAGATGTAGCG
>DAOVTC010000134.1 GCA_030633285.1 Flavobacteriaceae bacterium | reverse complement strand
TAGTTATCCTGAAATAAAAGGTTAGCCCATTGTTATCGAATTCTAATAAAAAATAGGTTCGCCCACCTTCATTGAGTTTGACAACGCTCTTAATGGGAGTTACCAGTTCATTGTAATAAAATTTATTAGTATCTGGGTAATAAAGTTTTAATTGATTGTTTTTCAATTCAACTCGGAGAGGATGTTTAAGCACTTCAACAGTTTCGCTGTCACGACCTATTGGGAGTACCCATTTATTTGGAGCATCAAAAATAATGGTTTGGGCAGAGGTGATTCCTGTAAAGAGTAATAAAAGAAATATTAATTTTTTCATGGTGAAGTTTTTGCTGATCTATTTAAAGATTATCAAAAATATATATAATCTACTAAATAACAAATTTATAAGTAAATTGTCAATTTTTAAAATAGCATTTATCTGCCATTAAGATTTATTTTTAAATGAAGTTAATCGATATTCTTAAAACAAGATTTGAATTTTGTAATATTGCTGCTGAAAAAATATTTTAGAATGATCAAAAGAAATATAGCAAGTATTCCAAAACTAATCATCCATAAAATTGGAAATAAATTTAATGATACACGTAATTTGTTTTCGGAAAAACCTGTGGTTTTTGATGAAGATAGTTATAAGTTAATGCTTCCTTTTTTATTAAAACCTTTTGGAAATGTGACAGAGAGTTTTAGATTTCATCATCATGCCGATGTGAATATGAATGAGATTTTTAATTATAGTAAATCTGTTTTTCAAGATGAAGAAACTTTTATAGAGGTTTCTAAAAACATGGTAACGCATTTGTATGAGCAATCTAATTCTGCTCAAATAAAAACAGGAGACGTTATCATTGTGTTATTTGAAGATATTGAGTTCAATGAAGTTAAAACAAATGCTATTGGAATTTTTAAAATTGAAAATAAGATAGATTTTTTTCAAACTTTTGTTGATAAAAAAAGCATTGATGTGATGGTGCAAAAGGGGATTAGCACTAAAAAAATTGATAAAGGCTGTTTAATTGTTAATTATACTGATGATGAAGGTTATGTGGTTTTAAGTGTTGATAATAACAATTATGATGCTCAGTATTGGACAAAAAACTTTTTAAATATCAAATATGCTGATGATAAAAATAATCATACACAAACCTATATGGAAATGTGTAAAGATTTTTCAAACGAAGTACTAAAAACAGATTATGGAACAAAAGAGCACAGTTATTTTTTAGCAAAAACGATTGATTATTTAAAAGAAAATGACACCGTAAATATTCATGATTTTAAAGACGAAGTTTTTGAAGAGGAAAAACAAAAAGAACAGTTTGATGAGTATAAAAAATTGTTTGAAACAGATAAAGATGTACTTGTAAGAAATCAGTTTCATGTTTCGGATGTTGTTGTAAAAAAACAAAAACAAAAAATGAAAACCGAAATAAAACTCGATACCAATATTCAAATAAAATTGGATGTAGAAGCTCCTGATGCGTCTTCAGAATATCTAGAGCTAGGTTATGATGAAGAAAAGAAAATGAAATACTATAAAGTGTATTTTAATGAAGAAACTTGATTAAGAAGTAAGTAGTACTGAGGAAATAGCGAAAAGGCAAAAGTTGAATATAAGAGATGTTTATTTATGGGTAATGGTACTAAAAAGAATTGATTATTTTTTGTAAAAATTTTGCAAATAAATTATTTATATATTGATAATCAGTATTTTACCATTTACCATTTACACAAATTCAGCCTCAAAAATAGTAGAAAAATGTTTTAGTATTTTAGTCTTTACTTCTTCGTGTTTAATTTTTTTATTGAGTTCAACTTCTAATGAAGTTATATTTTTACCTCTAATTCCACAAGGAATAATATGATCGAAAAATCCTAAATCAGTATCAATATTTAAAGCGAATCCATGCATGGTGACCCAACGAGAGGTTCTTACACCCAAGGCACATATTTTTCTTGCAAACGGAGTTCCAACATCTAACCAAACACCTGTTTCGCCTTCACTTCTTTCTCCTTTCAACCCGTATTCGGAAATAGTTTTAATAATTACTTCTTCTAAATTTCTCATGTACAAATGAATATCAGGAAAAAAATAATCTAAATTAATGATAGGATAACCAATAATTTGCCCCGGACCATGGTAAGTAATATCTCCACCTCGGTTTGATTTAAAAAAAGAAATTCCTTTTTCTTTAAGTTGTTTCTCACTGAGCAATAGATTGTTTAAATTTCCGCTTTTTCCTAAAGTGTAAACATGCGGATGTTCGGTAAATAAAAAATAATTTGGAGTGGTTTTTTGCTCTTCTCTGTCTCTGTTTTCTAGCTTGATAGCAATAATTTCTTGGAATAATTCATTTTGAGTTTCCCAAGCATCTTTATAGTTTTTTAAACCTAAATCTTGAAGTTTTATTTCCTGCATTTAACTAAAATAATATATAAATAAAATTGAGAGTTTATTCTAAAATAACTTCAAAATCTAATAACTTTGGATTTGAAGTAATAGTATTTAGGTCGGTTTTTATGTATAGGATTTTTCTATCTAAACTTAAAGTAGCATCTTTATAAGTAGTACTTTTTATAGGCTTGGGAAAATGATATTCTATATTATAAGAGCTTCCGTTCATCATTGAAGCACTTTCTTCCATTGATTTTTTATAGGCTTCTTTTTCTTCCTCACTTAAGTTTTTGTCTACAACTATACGATGGAATTTTTTTCCATCAAAGCTGAACTTTACTTCAGTTGGAGCTTCGGGTGAAGGGGATTCCTTCTTTTTTTCATTAAGTGAATGTCCTTTAGATATTTTTTCTTGAATATTTTTAAGTTCATCAATAGTTTTAAATTCGAAAATAAAATCCATATTAAAAACATCAGTAATTTCATTCATTTCAACATGCAATTTCATATCCTTCAATGCTTTCAATTTTTCCTGCTCCTCTTTTGGTAGTTTGGCAATACTGTCTTTTTTTTCAATAAGAAAGTCGTTAAAATCCATGATAGTATCTAAAATCTCTGGTTTTTCATTATCAGCATTTGTAGAATCACCCATTTTTTTCATAGCCTGCATCATAGCACTCATATCCATATTTAAAGTGTATGTTCCACTACCATTTTTATTCAAATTAATTCTTTCTGTAAATTCACAACTTGAAAATAAAATTGCAATAAGAATAAAGGTTAAAAGGTTGATTAGTTTTTTCATAATTTTAATTTTTCGGATTGTTTAAAATGATTAAAGCTGCAATTACACCAGGTACCCATCCTGCTAAAGTAAGAATGAAAACAATGATGATAGACCCACAACCTTTATCAAGAACAGCTAAAGGAGGTAATAAAATAGATAAAAGCACTCGCCAAAAACTCATATAGTATTGTTTATTTGATTATGCAAAAATCGATAAAATATTTTATATCGCAAATATCTTTTTAATTCAAAATAAATCGTTGACCCATTGAATCATTCAATGCATTAATCTTACATTGTCTATTCTTGAAAAGCATTGTATCTTTGCATCTTATTTTTACAAAACTAATATACAATGCAATTATCAGAACAAGAAATTGTAAGAAGGGAATCTTTACAAAAATTACGAAATATAGGAATCAATCCTTATCCTGCGGCACAGTTTAAAACTACTGCTACGGTAAAAGAGATTGTTGAAAATTTTGATAATTTAGAAGGAAAAGAGCTTATTCTTGCCGGAAGAATTATGAGTCGCCGAATTATGGGGAAAGCATCATTTGCTGAATTGAAGGATGCTACTGGGAGAATGCAAATTTATATCAACAGAGATGAAATTTGTCAAGGTGAAGATAAGACCATGTACAATGAGGTTTTTAAAAAATTATTAGATATTGGAGATATTATTGGTGTAAAAGGTGAAGTTTTTAAAACCAAAGTGGGAGCAATTTCTGTTAAAGTAAAGGAAATAACGGTTTTATCAAAAGCATTAAAACCTATGCCAATTGTAAAAGTTGATGCAGATGGTAAAACTCATGATGCTTTTAGTGATCCTGAAATGCGTTACCGCCAACGTTATGTTGATTTGATGGTAAATGATAATGTGAAAGAAACTTTTATAAAAAGAACTAAAATAACAAATTCTATTCGTCAGTTTTTGAATGATAAAGGATATTTAGAAGTAGAAACGCCTATTTTACAACCTGTTCCGGGAGGTGCTGCTGCTCGTCCGTTTATAACGCATCACAATGCTTTAGACATGCCTTTGTATTTACGAATAGCGAATGAATTGTATCTAAAAAGGTTGATTGTGGGTGGTTTTGATGCAGTATATGAGTTTGCTAAAG
>DAOVTC010000033.1 GCA_030633285.1 Flavobacteriaceae bacterium | reverse complement strand
TTAATTGTTAATTTGTAATAAATTTAAAACAATGAAATATCGCATTTTAGTTTTTTTTGTTCTACTCTTAATATTAGTAGGCTGTGCGAGAAGAGGCAGACCAGAAGGTGGCCCGATAGATGAGGATAAACCAATAATGGTTAAAGCTGACCCTGCTTTTGAAAGTTTACATTTTGACAGTGATGAAATTAAAATATATTTTGATGAATATATAAAACTTAAAGATGTTACATCTCAACTGGTTATCTCTCCTCCTTTAAAATATCCACCTGTAATTTCACCACTTGGTACACCTAGTAAGTTTATAAAAATCAAAATAAAAGATACTTTACAAGAAAATACGACATATACTTTTAATTTCGGACAAAGTATTATTGATAATACCGAAGGAAATATTTTAGATAATTTTAAATATATTTTTTCAACAGGTGACTATATTGACTCTTTAGAAGTTAAAGGAACAATTAAAGATGCTTTTGAATTGAAAATGGAAGAGAATCCAACTTTGATGTTGTATCAAATAAATGAAAATTTTAACGATTCAATTATTTATAAAGAAAAACCAATGTATGTTGGTCGAACTATAGATAGTGTAAATTGGAATATTACAAATATTAAAGCAGGAAAATACTTGTTGGTTGCATTAAATGATGTGAGTAATAATTATAAGTTTAATGTAAAAGAAGATAAAATTGGTTTTCAATCAAAATATATTTCTGTTCCAAGCGATACAACTTATGAAATTTCTCTTTTTGAAGAAATTTTACCATTTAAAATACCAACAAAACCGAAAGAAGCCTCTAAAGGGCATATACTATTTGGTTATGAAGGTGTAGCTAGTGATTTTACGGTTAAAACAATATCTAAAACACCTTCAAATTATAAATCATTATCAGCATTTGATAAAGAAAAAGATACATTACATTATTGGTTTAACAATTATGATAAAGATTCTATTTTATTTACACTTTCTAAAAAAGAAGTATTTGATACCGTAAAAGTAAAATTGCGTTCAGATGAGATAGATTCATTGAGTATTAAAAATGGAGTAGGAGGTACTTTGCATATACGTGATACTTTTAAATTTTTAACTAATGTACCAATTTCTATTATTGATACAACTAAAATTTCTTTTATAAATAAGGACTCTTTACAAGTAAAGTATGATATTATTTTGTCAAAATATAAAAATGAAATTATTTTCAATTTTACAAAAGAATTACAAAACAAGTATACAATACAATTATTACCAGGAGCAATAACTGATATTTTTGATATTGAAAATGATTCATTAAAAGCACAATTTATAACTAAAAAATCCTCTGACTACAGTTCAATTTTTTTAAGTCTTCATAATATTGAAAGTTATCCTATTGTTCTTGAATTATTAAATGACAAAGGCAAAGTTGTTATTAGTCAATTCTCTGAGCATGAGCAAGAGTATAAATTTGAAAATTTACTTCCTTCTCGTTTCATGGTTCGCATTATTTATGATACCAATCATAATAAAAAATGGGATACTGGAAATTTTTTATTAAAACAACAACCTGAAAAAGTATATTATTTCAAAAACATTATTAATGCTAAAGCTAATTGGGAAGTAATTGAGTCACTTACAATAGAATAACATTTTTATAATAATAGATTTTTCATTTAAATGAAGAATATACTTATATGTTTTATTGTGTAACTTAACTTACTAAAATTTTCTTTTTACTTCCAATTAAGTTAGTATCTTTGTTGTTTAGAATGATTATAATTAAGATATAAAATGAGCTTTAAAAAACAAGATATTTATGGTGCTTTAGAAAAGATTTCAGCACCTGGTGAAGGTAAGAACTTAGTAGAAAGTAATTCAGTTACTAATGTTGTAGTATTTGGTAAAGAAGTTATTGTTGATGTTACAATTGGAAACCCAACTTTACAAGCTAAGAAAAAAACGGAAGTAGAAGTTATGAAGGCAATTCATGATTATGTTGATCAAAAAATTGATGTAAAAGTAAATGTAAAAGCTAAAGCAATTGATGTTAAGCCGACAACTATTACTGAAGATAAATCAATTCCTGGAATTAAAAATATTATTGCAGTGGCTTCAGGTAAAGGTGGTGTAGGAAAATCAACTATTACAGCTAATTTGGCAATATCACTATCTAAAATGGGCTTTAGTGTAGGGGTGTTAGATGCTGATGTTTATGGACCATCTATGCCAATAATGTTCGATGTGGTAAATGAAAGGCCGACGACAGTTGAAATTGACGGAAAAGCAAAAATGAAACCTATTGAGAATTATGGTATTAAAATTTTGTCTTTAGGATTTTTTACTGACCCTAATCAAGCTGTGATTTGGAGAGGTGCAATGGCTACAAAAGCTTTAAATCAAATGATTTTTGATGCCCATTGGGGAGAATTAGATTTTTTACTTATAGATCTACCTCCAGGTACAGGTGATATACATTTGACCATGGTTCAAGCAGTGCCTATTACTGGTGCTGTTATAGTAAGTACCCCACAAAATATAGCTTTAGCTGATGCTAAAAGAGGTGTAGCTATGTTTCAACAAGACAACATAAACGTTCCTGTTTTGGGTATTGTTGAAAACATGAGTTATTTTACTCCAGCAGAATTACCTAATAATAAATACTATATTTTTGGAAAAGATGGAGCAAAACATTTGGCTGAAGATTTAGGAGCAACTTTGTTAGGTGAAATTCCTTTGGTGCAAAGTATTCGTGAATCAGGTGATGTTGGTCATCCTGTTGCTTTACAAGAAGATTCTCCTTTAGAAGAAGCTTTTAATGAATTAGCTAAAAATATGCTGACACAATTGGTTAAAAGAAATGAAAATTTACCTCCAACCGAAATAGTTAGAATTACAAATATGTCGGGTTGTAGTACTTAATAATTATTTACTCTGCTAAAGTTGATTGCTTTAGCAGAGTTATTTTTAAATTTTATAAAATGACCAAATCAGAATTGCAAAGTAATGTTGAAAAAGCATTAGAAGAAATTCGTCCATATCTCATAACTGATGGAGGAGATATTTCCCTTATTGGTATTGAAAATGATGTGGTTAAAGTACAATTATTAGGCGCTTGTATAGGTTGTACTGTAAATCAATTGACTTTAAAAAATGGAGTAGAAGCTACTATTAAAAAATATGCTCCACAAATAAAAGAAGTTGTAGAAGTTAAATAAATTTAATTATAATTCAACACTTTTTACTTTTACCTTTAAATTCTTGCCTTAAAAAAAATCGTTATATTTGTGATAATCGAAAACACAAGTATAAAATGCATCTTTATTTTGCCGAATTATTACTACTTCTTAAATTCTTGATTAAAAGAAATCCTGAATAAATGTTTATTTTATAACAAGCATTTTTGTACTTTATATTATTAATTTAAACACTTTATTATGCCAAGATATCATACTTTAGGTAAAATACCACCTAAACGACATACTGTATTTAAAAATGAAAAAGGAGGATTGTATCAAGAAGAACTTTTTGGAACAGCTGGTTTTGCTGGAATGTCATCTTTAATTTATCATCTTTATCCTCCAACAGTTGTTAGTGAAGTTAAAAGAGTTGGTGATGTTTCTCCAAAAATTGCTATTGAAAAAAACATGAAAGCCTTGAGTTTTAAAGGATTTTCATTAAAACCAGAAGAAGATTATATAAAAAGTAGAAAGACACTTTTTGCAAATGCTGATTTACATATCGGGCTAGCTGCTCCGAAATCATTTTCTAAAAACTATTTTTATAGAAATTCTGATGCTGATGAAATGCTTTTTATTCACATTGGTAGTGGTACTTTAAGAACTATGTATGGTAATCTTGATTTTAAATATGGTGACTACTTAATTATCCCTAAAGGAACCACTTATCAAATTGATTTTGATACAAAAGATAACAGGATTCTATATATTGAATCGTTTAGTGCAATAACAAGTCCTGTACGGTATAGAAATAATTACGGACAATTTTTAGAACATTCACCATTTTGCGAACGCGATTTCAGGTTGCCAAAAGATTTAAAATCTCACGATGAAAAAGGAGAGTTTAAAATATTTTCAAAAAAACAAGGTGTAATGTGGGAATATACACATAAAAATCACCCTTTTGATGTTGTAGGTTGGGATGGTTTTAATTACCCCTATGCTTTTTCTATTCATGATTTTGAGCCTATAACAGGGCGTATTCACTTACCACCACCAATTCACCAACAATGGGAAGCGGCAGGTTTTGTAGTGTGTTCGTTTGTGCCAAGAATGTATGACTATCATCCAGATGCAATTCCAGCACCATATCACCATAGTAATATTGATTCTGAAGAATTATTATACTATGTTGATGGTGATTTTATGAGTAGAAATAATATTGAAAAAGGACAAATAACTTTACATCCAGGAGGTATTCCTCACGGACCGCATCCAGGAGCTATTGAACGAAGTGTTGGTAAAAAAGAAACAGGTGAATTAGCAGTAATGATTGATCCTTTTAATCCGATAAGTATAACAGAAGAGGCTTTGAAGTTAGAAGTTGATGATTATTATAAATCGTGGATAACAAAATAAGAATAAAGATATGAGTAATTTAAAAAACATTAAAGATCATACCTATAGCTTAGAGAAAATATTCCCAGAAGCAGATGATTTTTTACCATTACTAGGAACAGATTATGTTGAACTTTATGTTGGTAATGCCAAGCAAGCAGCACACTTTTATAAAACTGCACTTGGGTTTCAATCTTTAGCTTATGCTGGATTAGAAACAGGAGTAAAAGATCGTACAAGTTATGTTGTTGTGCAAGATAAGATAAAACTGGTTTTCACAACTCCTATGCCAGGAACAGACAACAATGAAATTTTTAATCATATTGTCAAACATGGTGATGGTGTTAAAGTAATTGCACTTTGGGTTGATGATGCAAAAAAATCATGGAAAGAAACAACAAAACGAGGTGCAAAATCCTATTTTGAACCAAGAGTTGAAAAAGATAATGATGGTGAAGTTGTTAGGTCGGCAATTCATACTTATGGTGATACAGTTCATGTTTTTGTAGAAAGAAAAAATTATAATGGAATATTTTTACCAGGCTTTGAAAAATGGGAATCACATTACAATCCGTCAAATTGTGGTTTGCGTTATATTGATCACATGGTAGGAAATGTTGATTGGGGGCAAATGAATGTTTGGGCGAAATTCTATAATGAAGTAATGGGATTTGCTAATTTGATAACCTTTGATGATAAAGATATTTCTACAGATTACACGGCTTTAATGAGTAAGGTAATGACCAATGGTAATGGTAGGATTAAATTTCCTATTAATGAACCGGCAAAAGGTAAAAAGAAATCACAAATTGAAGAATATATTGATTTTTATAACGGAGCAGGATGTCAGCATATTGCTGTTGCTACCAATGATATTGTATTTACAGTAAGTGAAATGAAAAAACGTGGTGTTGAATTTTTGTATGTTCCGGGGTCTTATTATGATACAGTAGGAGATCGTGTTGGAGAAATTGCTGAAGATATGGAAATCTTAAAAAAACATGGGATTATGGTTGACAGAGATGATGAGGGATACTTATTACAAATATTCACCAAACCAGTAACTGATAGACCAACATTATTTTTTGAAATTATTCAGCGTAAAGGGGCTCAATCATTTGGCAAAGGTAACTTTAAAGCCTTGTTTGAATCTATTGAAGCTGAACAAGAAAGAAGAGGTACTCTTTAAAATTTACTATAATGATTTAAACGACTATACAAATAAACGAATCAACAATTAATACATTGTAAAAACAGTCATCTTTTGAGAGGTTTTTTATTTAGTTTTTGTAAAAGTTTTACTGATTATTTTCCAACCATCTTGTGTATTTAGTAGAGTGAGATAGTCAATATAAGATTTATCAATATATTCAAATTTAGTTTTAAAATTTGCAATATTTCCAGTAATATCACCTGATAATATTTGTGTATTTACTTTTTGCTTTCCATCAGATTTTACTTTGTTCAAATAAGCATCAAAATAAATTACTAATTCTTTATTATCACTACTTGTATAGAGTTTTGCCTTATTATAAAATGCGTTTTGCAATTGGTTTAAATCAGCATTTTTTCGTCCATCAAAATAATTTTGAATGGTTACTTCTACATTTTTATATTCATCATCTTTATTGAAAAATTCTCGTAAAACTTTGTTGTATTCCTCAGCAGCATTTATATAAGGAAAATGACCTTCATTGTGAAATGTAAATACTTCAGCATCAGTATGAAGATTTTTAATTTCTTTTCTCAATTCAGGTGGTATTAAAGGATCATTATCTGATTCAATAATTAATTTTGGAATTCTTTTTGTTTCATATTTCTCAGGAGTCGCTATAAATTTATCAATAACAACATAATATCTATTCATAAACTGCTTTTTTCTAAAAGGTAAACTGGGTAAGAAAGATTTTAATAATTCAGAGTTTTTAGCTGCAGGAACTATTTCATTTTTTAATTTTTTATCTCCTAATTTTGATAATAAAATTTCTGGCAATAAAGGAATTACTTTGCTTTTAGTAGCATTTTCTTTTTCTAGAATATTATTTGGAGGAAAAGTATTTCCAAAAACTGCTTTTTCAACTCTATTTGGAATTATTTTCACCAAGTACTGTGTGATATATCCACCCATTGAAGTCCCAACTGCATAAAATTTATCAACTTCTTCGTTTTTTAGAATTCTAAGGATCCCTTTTGCAGATTTTTCAAGTGAATTTATTTCTTCTGGCAATGAGTAGGTTATCACCTTGTAATCTTTTTCAAATTCTTTTATTTGCTGCCACCACAAGTCATAAGCCCCACCCATTCCATGTAAGAAGAGAATAGTTTTATTTCCATTTCCACCAGAATAATATTTCCATTTAATACCATCAACCTCAATTTCTTTTACAGTTTTTGATTGAAGCTCCTTTAAATTTTCTGATGCTTCATCATTATTTGGATATAGTTCAAAAAAATTGGGTGAAGATGCAGGAATCAGGTAAATACCTAAAATGATTACTAAAAGTATTAGTAGTAATTTTTTGATTAATTTCATTATATTAAAAATTAGATTTTACTAATTTAAATAATTTATTTAATAGTGTTATATTTGAAAGTATTGATTAACATAAATAGTAATAGATAAATGGTTCTAACTCAAAAATATTCGACTTTTGGTGCATTAATTGAGAAATTACAATCTGCAAAAAACAAATGGGTACTATTACCTGTAGATCAAAAAATCAAAAAATTAATTGATGTAAAAAATAAAACAGGTAAATATGCTCAGCAATGGGTTGATTTGGCGGTAAAAAATAAACAAATTGATAAAAACTCACCTCTATCTGGTGAAGAATGGAGCACGGGACCTTGGGCAGTTATTTACACCGTAAACGCTTATATAAAAACCCTTGAAGAGATTCAAAGTGGGAATATAACCAATTTGATAAAAGGAATTGAAACAAGAAATGACGGACAGATTAAGGTTAGTGTTTTTCCTTCAGATATTTATGAAAATCTGTTGTTTAATCAAATAAAAGGTGAAGTTTGGATGCAAAAAGGAGTAACAAAAGATAACCTTTTGCAAAATATGGCAGCATTATATCATCAAAAAAAACCTCAAGGAAAGGTTGGTTTAGTGTTAGGCGCTGGTAATATTAATTCAATTCCGCCACTTGATGTACTTTATAATTTGATAGTCAAAGGTGAAGTTTCCTTATTGAAAATGAATCCGGTTAACGACTATCTTACACCAATTTTTAAAAAGATTTTTGAAACCTTTATAAATGATGATTATGTAAAAATTGTAAATGGAGGAACTGATGAAGGAAAATACCTTACTTCACATCCCAAAATTGAAACAATCCACATTACTGGAAGTGAAAAAACACATGATGCAATAGTTTACGGGATTGGAGATTATGGTTTAAAAAGAAAAAAAGAAAACAATCCAGTTTTAGATGCTTCAAAACCAATACGAAGTGAGCTTGGCGGAATTGGACCAATGATAGTAGTTCCCGGACCATGGAATGATAAAGATATTGATTTTCAAGCACAAAATATTGTAACTGCTAAGTTACATAACGGAGGTCATAATTGTGTTGCTTCTCAGGTATTAATTTTACCTAAAAGTTGGGAACAATCTGATAAGTTATTGGATAAAGTGCGTGAGTATTTAAACAAGGTTTCTTACAGAAAAGCATACTATCCTGGTGCAGATAGCAGACAAAAATCTGCAAAAAAATCATATCCAGAAGCAGAAGAGTTGATAGGGGAAATTCCACGTACTTTAATTACAGGAATTGATGCCAATAAAAAAGATGAATATGCTTTTTATGTTGAGTTTTTTGGAGCTGTTTATGCCGAAACAAGTATTGAGGGTAAAACATCATTGGAGTTTTTGCAAAATGCGGTTAAGTTTTGTAATAGCAAATTACACGGTACTTTAGGGGCTACAATTTTAATTCATCCTGATACGATAAAAGAACTAGGAGATGAGTTAGAAAATTGTATTGCAGAATTAAAATATGGTGCCATTGGTATAAATATATGGAATGGAGTAGCTTTTTTATTGCCTCAATGTACATGGGGAGCATTCCCTGGTCATACTTATGATAATATTCAAAGTGGAATAGGTGTGGTGCACAATAGTTTAATGTTTGACAAACCTGA
>DAOVTC010000123.1 GCA_030633285.1 Flavobacteriaceae bacterium | reverse complement strand
TTTTTTTAAATCTCAAAACTTTGAGATTATCTGATTTGAAAATAATAATTATTTAACATATAATTTTTTTCAATTTATTATTAACATAAAATATGAATGTATGTATGATAAAAAATCAGATTTAGCAGGTCCTGGAATTAGCACTTATCAAGAAGTGAGTAAAATTCTTCCGAAAGGATATCAAACGTTATTACCACCTTTAAAAAGAATGGAAGCTCTCTATATGATTAAGGAGTATATAGAAAAAGGGCTTGCAGAAGCATTAAACCTTCAAATGGTTCAAGTACCTCTTATTGTTAGTAAAGAAAGTGGTGTAAATGATTATCTCGATCGTGACGGGTCAAGAACTCCTATTGATTTTCCCGCAGGTTTAGGATTACCTAAACGAATAGAAGCACAGGTTGTACAAGCTGCAACTAAGTGGAAAAGAATGGCTTTGGCTCAGTTTGAATGTAAAGTAGGGCAAGGTATAAATACAGATATGAGAGCCGTAAGAAAAGATTATTTTTTAGATCATGACCATTCTTCTTATGTAGATCAATGGGATTGGGAAAAGAGAATCTCTGCTGAAGACAGAAATTTGGAATACTTAAAAGATACTGTTAAGAAAATTTGGAAAGTGATCAGAGGAGCAGGTATGATGATCAAAGAAAAGTTTCCAGAATTAAATGACCATAGATATCCGGATTTTCCTGAAGAACTTAAATTTTTTCATGCAGAAGAAATTTTAGAAATGTATCCTGATCTTCCAAGAAAACAAAGAGAAACTAAATTGATACAAGAGTATCCTGCAGTATTTATTATAGGTATAGGCTCTGTGCTTAAAGACGGCTATCCTCACGAAATGCGAGCTGCAGATTATGATGATTGGATTACACCTACCATCATAAAAAATGGAGAACAAATGTATGGTCTTAATGGAGATATATTGGTTTGGAATCCGGTAACAAAAAGAAGGCATGAGCTAACATCAATGGGTGTGAGAGTAACAAAGGAAACAATGAAAGCACAATTAAAACTTTCAGGTCAGCTAGATTTTCTAAAATTACCATATCATCAAGCTATTTTAAATGATGAAATTCCATTGAGTATAGGTGGTGGAATAGGACAATCAAGAACATATATGTATCTTTTAAGGGCTGCACATCTAGGAGAAGTTACCGTTTCAATCTGGCCTGATGAATTGAAAAAGATTTGTGCTGAGAAAAATATTTATGTTTTGGAATAAAACAAGTTTGTGTTTAAAAAATAAAATTAGACATATTAATATGCTCATATAACGTATCTTTTTTAAAGTCACGTTGTATGAGCAATTTATTAATTAGCTGGTAAATAAATTTTTTCAAATTATTTGTGAACTAATAAATGCCAATGCAAATCCTATTAATATCGCTATAAATTTTTTAAGATTGAATTTATGGTTTGCAGAACTTTCGAATAAAATTGCAGTAGAAATATGCAAGAAAACACCAATTACTAATGCATTTATCTGCATTTCATATTGTTTTATAAAAGAAAGTTCATGTGTAACTAAACTTCCTAAAGGACTCATCAACGCAAAAAAGGCAATAAAAAGAATAATATAAAGATTTGGCACATTTGAATTTTTAAAAAAAACAGATAAAATGATAGCAATAGGTACTTTATGAATAACAATTGCCCAAAGTAAATCATTATTAATTTCTATACCCAAGGGCATTCCTTCTAAAAAAGCATGAATACTTAAACTTATAAAAAGCAACCAAGGTGTACTTTTTTCAAATTCATGATAATGAAAGTGTCCATGTTCAGCACCTTTTGATAAATACTCCAAAATAGTTTGAAACACAATACCTAATAAAATAAAAAGGCCAATATTTTTTTGTGAATTTTCAAATACTTCAGGAATTAAATGTAGTACAGTAATTGAAAGTAAATAAGCTCCACTAAAAGACAAGAGCAATTGAATAATTTTTGTTTTTGGTTTTATTACTATAACTATAGCAAAACCAATAATTACCGAAAGTATTAAAGCTAAATAACTCATTGCAATATAAGTATAAGTCTATCGGAATTATTTTCATCGAGTGGAGATAAATCATAATCTCCAAAAACATGCTTTACTTTTAAGTGAGCCATATCTGCAAAACTTGTAATATCTTGTAAGGTTAAACTTTGTACTTTTTCAATATAACGATGTTTATTATTATCTGCTTCAAAAGAGATATTTTTTATTAAAAACCCGTTTTGAATAGATCTGGTTATATGAAAATCAATACCGTTTTTTAATAACCTTTCTTTAGGTATTAAAGTTTGTTGTATTTTCTTAATATTTAAAAAATCAATAACAATAAAACCATTTTTATAGAGTGCATTTTTAAAATTTTTCAAAACTTTTATATTTGATTTGTTATCATCAAAATATCCAAAACTTGTAAAAAGATTGAAAATTACATTGTATTTTCCTGTTAAAGGATTTCTCATATCATGCAAATTAAATTTTAAAGTATCGTTTTCAAAGGTTTTAGCAAATTTAATACTGTTTTTAGATAAATCAGCACCAACCACATTATAACCTTTTGAATTTAAAAATAAAGCATGTCTTCCTTTTCCACATGGTAAATCTAAAATTTTATCACCTTTTTTTAATTGCAAAAAGGCAATTAAATTTTTCATAAAGAATTCAGCTTCTTCTTCATTTCTATTACCATAAAGCAAATGGTAATAACTTGTGTCAAACCAATGTTGAAACCATTCAATTTTTTTGTCCATATTTTTTGATTCAAGCAAAAATAGGAAAATACCTTAAAGATTATATAATTGAAGAGCAGTAATTTTAAAAGCTAACCAGTTTAATGTACTTTTGCCTTATGGAAGAAAATTTTGATATGCTGGCAAAAACCTTATATGGTTTTGAACCAGTTTTGGCTAGAGAACTGCGTAATCTAGGAGCTCAAAAGATTAAGGAAGGTGTACGTAATGTCAAGTTTAAAGGTGATAAAGGATTTATGTATAAAGCAAATTTAGCTTTACGTACAGCAATTAAAGTACTTGTTCCTTTTTATACATTTAAACTGTATAATGAAGAAGATTTATATAAAAATTTGCAAAAAATAAGATGGGAGAAATATTTAGATGAAAATAAAACTTTTGCAATCAATGCAGTCATTCATTCTGATAATTTTACCAATTCACATTATGTTGCATTAAAAAGTAAAGATGCAATTGTTGATTATTTTAGAGATAAATTGGGTAAAAGACCTAGTATTGATATTAAACATCCTGATGTATTATTTAACATACATATTCAAAAAGATGTATGTACGGTTTCTCTAGACAGCTCAGGTGAATCATTGCATAAAAGAGGTTATAAAATTGATACTAATATTGCGCCAATTAATGAAGTTTTGGCTGCAGGATTGATTTTGCTTTCGGGCTATGACGGGTCACAACATTTTATTGATCCCATGTGTGGTAGTGGCACCATTTTGATTGAAGCGGCAATGATTGCTAATAATATTCCTGTAAATATAAACAGAGTTGAATTTGGTTTTGAAAAGTGGGATGATTTTGATGAAGAATTGTTTAATGTAATTCATGATTCATTATTAAAAAAAGTAACTAATTCATCTAAAAAAATTATTGGCTTTGATAAAGCACCTTCTGCAGTTAGAAAAGCTCAGGATAATGTTAAAAATGCCTCTTTAGAGGAATTTATATATATTGAAAAACAAGATTTTTTTAATTCAGAAAAACCTGTGGAAGGTAAAACAATTATACTTTTTAATCCACCCTACGGAGAAAGAATTAGTGTTGATGTTCCTATATTTTATCGTGAAATAGGTAATACATTAAAACAACAATATCCAGATACTAATGCTTGGTTTATTACTTCAGATTTTACTACAGGTTTAAAAAGTGTTGGTTTACGAACTTCAAGAAAAATAAAAGTGTTTAATGGAAATCTAGAATGCAGATTTGTAAAATATGAAATGTATAAGGGAAGTAAAAAAGCAAGTAAAAATTAGATTTTATGGCTGTTATCAAACTAATTGAAGCAAAAGATACTTATGAAATAAGAAAAAAAGAACTTCGTAAGAATATGAATCTATCTTCACAGTTTTCTAGAGATTTTGATAAAAATACTTTTCATTTGGGATTATTTCAAAATGAAAAATTAATAAGTATTGTTAGTTTTATGAAAACGAATAATGAAATGTTTTCAGGAGAACAATACCAATTACGTGGAATGGCAACTTTAGTAGATTTTCAAGGAAAGAGTTATGGAAAAATGTTAGTGTTTGAGGCAGAAAAGATATTAAAAAAGAAGAATGTTAAAGTAGTTTGGTGTAATGCGAGGGTTGCAGTACTCGATTTTTATAAAAAACAAGGCTTTCAAATTATAGGAGAGGAGTTTGACATTCCTCAAATAGGGGGACATTACGTAATGTTTAAAGAAATTTAATAAAAAAAACTCTTGGTAAAATCACCAAGAGTTTAAGTAGCGAGGAGCAGAATCGAACTGCCGACCTCCGGGTTATGAATCCGACGCTCTAACCATCTGAGCTACCTCGCCGTTTTTTAAGTTTG